>CALRRW020000013.1:0-10931 GCA_943370695.1 Comamonas sp. lk
TTGCTTCGGCACAAAGTTTAATCACCCTATCGCAAAACGGAACACAAATCCAGCAATTGCCAAACGACTCTATAATTACGGTAAAAACAACCGGAGCAAATTTGGGTACAGGCAAACATGTGTTTACGGTGAGCGCCACCAAAAACTCCGAAACAAGTTACGATACAACTTATGTTGTGGTTCGGCCTTCAGCTCCCAATGTGGGAGTTATTCCCTCGGGGATAAAAGATGGCATCAATTACATCAATGATTCAACAGTTACTTTGGTAATATACGCTCCCGGGAAATCATATATATATGTGTTGGGCGATTTTAACAATTGGGAATTCGACAATACTTATTTTATGAAACGCAATCCAGAAGGTACCCGTTTTTGGATTACCCTAACAGGACTGCAGGCAGGCAAAGAATACGGTTTTCAATATGTGATTGATGATGAACAATTGCGTGTTGCAGATATATATGCTGATAAATTATTGGACCCCTGGAACGATGGTAGTATTCCGGCTATTACCTACCCCAATTTAAAACCGTATCCGGCCAGCAAAACAGCACAAGTGGTTTCGGTTTTGCAAACAGCACAAACTCCTTATGTATGGCAACATTCTGATGATTTTGTGCGGCCCAGTACAGATAAAATGGTGGTATACGAATTACTCATCAGGGATTTTATTGGCCGCCACGATTACCAAACATTAAAAGACACACTCGGTTATTTAAAACGCTTGGGCATTAACACCATTGAGCTTATGCCCATAACCGAGTTTGAAGGAAACGAAAGTTGGGGTTATAATATTAGCTTTTATTTTGCCACCGATAAATATTACGGAACCAAAAATGCACTGAAGGAATTAATTGACGAATGCCACAAGCAGGGATTTGCAGTGATAATGGATATGGTGCTTAACCATAGCTTTGGACAAAGTCCGATGGTGCGTATGTACTTTGATCCCACAGCAGGACAATACGGCCAACCTACTGCAACCAATCCATGGTTTAACCAAACAGATAAACATCCGTTTGGGGTGGGTTACGATTTTAACCACGAAAGTATAGCCACTCAAAATTTTACAGACACCGTAATCAAATACTGGCTCACTGAATATAAAATTGATGGTTACCGATTTGATTTATCCAAAGGCTTTACCCAAAAAAATACGGGAACAGACGTAGGAGCCTGGGGCGCTTACGATCAAAGCAGGATTAATATTTGGAAACGTATTTTGGATAAGGTGCGTACTTACGATTCTTCGGCCTACATGATTTTGGAACATTTTGCCGACAACAGTGAGGAAAAAGTTTTGGCAGGTTATGGTTTTATGTTGTGGGGAAACAGTAACCACGCATTTAATGAAGCTACCATGGGTTATGCTAGTACCAGCGATTTAACCTGGACAGATTACAAATCGAGAACATGGGCAAAACCCCTTGTAATGGCTTATGCCGAAAGCCATGATGAAGAACGGTTGCAATTTAAAAACACCACTTACGGCAACCCTAACAATCCAAACCATAATGTAAAAGATACAACCATTGGGTTGCAGCGACTGGAAGCGGCAATGTGTTTTTTCCTGCCGTTGCGCGGCCCTAAAATGATCTGGCAATTTGGTGAACTGGGTTACGACTACAGCATTGATTTTAATGGGCGCATCGGAAATAAACCCATCCGTTGGGATTACCAGAAAGACAGCCGCAGAAAACGTGTTTACGAGGTTACCGCAACATTGGCCAAACTCAAAACAGAGGACGATTCTTTATCAACTGATAATTATACGTATGGTGCCGGAGCTACTGCCGTTAAAACACTTATCATTAACAGCGGTACAACAAAGGCAAGTATTATTGCCAATTTTGGAGTAACAGCTGCTGCAGTTACAATTAACTTCCCTGCAGCAGGAACCTGGTACAACCTTTTTGGCAAAGATTCAGTATCCCTTACCACAACGCAATTGCAGGCAACACTTGCTCCAGGCGAATACCGTTTTTACATTAACCGGTATGTGCAAACAAACTATCCAACTGCAGTATCGGAAACAACCACAGACTGGAGTGCCGCAACCATCTACCCAAATCCTGCTCAATCAGCATTCACTATAAAAACAGGCATTGAGCATAACCAACCATTAAGCATCGAAGTATGGAATATTGCAGGCCAAAAAATTGCAGAACAATTGTTTGCAAATGCGCCCGATTTTATACCATCAACTTCTTTTCCCGTGCACTTTCAAAAAGGCATGTATATCGTTCGATTGCAAACCCACAATGCTGCTAAACAGTTTAAACTCATCATTACCGAATAGTAAACCAAACCGAATATGATAAATAATTTTACACCTAAACAATTTATGCTTCTTGCAACCCTGCTGCTAAGTCTTAGCGCTTATGCCGACAAGATAAGAGGTAGACTTGTGGACGACAAAGGGGAGCCCGTTATCGGGGCAACTGTAACAGTTGAAAAAACAAAATTTGGAGCAGCAACAGACGCCTTAGGTGTTTATGAAATTAAAGATGTTCCACCGGGTGAATACAAATTAAAAATTACCTACATCGGATATGAAACATTATTCTTAACGGTTAAAACGGTAGCCGACAATTCAACAGAAACGCCCTCTTCAAAATTAAAAGAAGACGCAAAAGCATTGGATGATGTGGTAGTGGTGGGATACGGTACAAAACTCAAACGGGAAATGACGGGGTCAACAGCCAAGATAAATGCGAAGGAATTAAATGATATGCCTGTACCGAGTTTCGAGAGTGCATTGCAAGCCAAATTGCCGGGTGTTCAGGTAACCACCGGAAGTGGTATTGCCGGTTCAGGCGCGGTTATTCGCATCAGGGGTGTTGCATCCATCAGTGCCGGTGGCGATCCGCTTTATGTGGTAGATGGAATTCCTATTACACAGGATTATTTTTTAAACAATGGAAATTCAAGCGGAAACAGTGGTGCCATGAATAACAATCCACTTGCTTCCATCAATCCGGATGACATCGAATCGATTGACGTCCTAAAAGATGCTGCAGCAACCGCTATTTATGGTTCGAGAGGGTCGAATGGTGTTATATTAATTACCACCAAACGCGCAAGCAAAGGAGGTTTCAGGGTAAGCTATAGTGGAAGCATTGGTATATCGCGTCCAACCGCCTTACCCAATATGTTAAACAATCAACAGTACCTTCAACTTTACCAGGAAGCTTATGAAAATGATGGCGGAACAGGAAGGGCTCCATTGCCTAATGGTATTTCGTGGGAGGATGCTCTTAAAACAAACACCGATTGGGTGGATTTAACGACCCGCACAGGTATTAAAAACAACCAAAATGTGTCCGTTTCAAACAGTGGAAAAAGAGGAGGTATCCTTGCCAATTTCGGGTACTCCAACAACGAAAGCTTTTTGGTGGGAAACCGTTACGAACGCATCTCGGGCAGGATCAACGGAGATATAAATATCACCAAAAAATTGAAGGCCAGTATTTCTACATCACTGAGCCAGGGAACCAATTACCGTGTAAATACAGCTTGGGCAGGAGGTTTAGGCTCAGCAATGAGTACAGCACTGCCTATTTTCCCTGTATACGATAGCACCGGTAGTTATTTTACAGGAGGAGACAACCCTGTGAGGGTTCAGGAACTCAAAAAATGGCGCAACACTGAATTGCGCACCATTAATAATTTTCAGTTAGATTATACCATAAGGCCGGGGCTTATTGCTACCGGAAAATTTAATCTGGACTACATGGAACTCACCGATGACCAATACGATCCGCAGGCCCTTATCAACTCAACACATTTAGGCACAGCCAACCGATACACAACGTATGCAAAAAACTATAGCTACTTTTTTATGCTTAATTACCGGAAAACGTTTCGCAAGTTTCATAATGTAGGATTGATGGCTGCGTATGAGTTTCAGGAATTCCAAAACGATTCCAGGAGCGAAACAGCCAACAACAAAACAAATGGTTTTTGGGATGATGAGGCAGCTAAATCAGACTCAATGAGTTCATACAACAATTATCCTCAAATAGCCCAAGGTTATTCTTTCCTCAGTTATTTTGGAAGGGTAAACTACAATTACAAACAACGTTACTTTGTTGAAGCAGTATTGCGTAACGACTATAGCACCAAATTCGGAGCCAACCAGCGCTATGGATTTTTCCCGGCAATTTCGGCATCATGGGTTATCAGTGATGAATCATTTTTTAAACTGCCTGCAGTAAGTTTAACCAAAATAAGAGTAGCATATGGCAAAAGTGGGAATGCAAACATTCCGAATTACCTGTACCTTTCCAACTGGGCTCCTACATCATCAGGACCAAGCTACAACGGGGCTCCTACCACCTACCCCAACACACCAGCCAATCCGAATCTTCGCTGGGAAACATCATGGACGTTTAATGCGGGAATTGATATCGGATTGTTAAAAGACCGGATAACATTTACCACCGACTTTTACGACAAACGCACCACCGATGTATTGATGCAATTAAGTTTACCTCCTTCTACGGGTTTCAGCACATACTGGGATAATGTTGGAGCCATTACCAATAAGGGAATTGAGTTTAGTATTACCTCACGAAATATTATCAAAAAGGACTTTTTATGGACTACAAACTTCAACGTTGCCAGAAACTGGAATGAAATTACCAGTATAGGTCCATACAGTGAAGATGCGGTGAGCGGTGGAACAAACGATACCCGTGTGGTTGTTGGACAACCTGTTGGAACAAACTATTTGGTTCGCTTTAAAGGCGTTGACCCTGCAACCGGAAAACCCATTTATTTAGATAAAAACGGAAATGAAACATTCAACTGGGATCCTAAAGACAGGGTACCGGTAGGTAATATTCAACCCAAAGCGATTGGTGGTATCGGCAATCAGTTGCGTTACAAAAACTGGGAACTAAATGTATTGTTCAATTTCGTATTGGGTGGTGATATTTACGAGTCATCGGCCAAACGTCAGAACGGTGTTGTAACCAACTGGAATATGCGCACCGATTTGTTTGACCGGTGGCAAAAGCCGGGTGACGTTGCAAAATACCCGCGCCTTACCCGTAATACCGAAACATACGGCTCAAGCACACCCTGGATTAATACCACCCAGTGGGTACAAGACGGAACTTTTTTGCGGTTGCGCAATGTAACACTGGCCTATAATGTATCAAAATCGGTTTGTCAAAAAATTCGGTTATCAGGATTGCGTTTATCTTTAATCGGAACCAATTTGTTAACGTTTACACGCTACACGGGATTGGATCCTGAAATTGCCCGCGATTTTGAAAACGCTACCGACAGAAATATGAGTCCGAATATTACGTATTTAACCCCTCCTCAGGAAAGCACCTTAACCTTTCAGCTTTCTGCTAACTTTTAATCCATAGCAACATGAAAAAGATAACAATAACTACTTTCTTATATATCCTTCCGGTAGCTGTATTAATGCTTGTTGGTGGCTGCAAAAAAATAACTGAAGAGCGGCCTGAAAATGCTTTCACAGAAGAGGATGCGATACAAACACCACAGGATGTTAAAAATTTGCTCAACTCTTGTTACGATGCCTTTGCCAATCAAACCAATGGCAAACTGCAAACAGCCAATGATTTATTATCTGATGATTTGGCCAAACCACTTAAAGATGATGGAACATTTCAAACAGAAATTTATTTGCGCAATACCACCATTTTTAATTCTGACGTAGGCGATCTATACAAAAATTTATACATTATTCCTTTTCGCATAAACAGCATGGCCGATTTGTATGACAGGGTTGGTGTTTCGGAAACGGATAAGATTCAATGGGATGCTGAAGGAAAATTTTTACGTGCCGCCTGTCATTTTGAAACCCTTAAACTGTGGGCGCAACCTTCGGGATTTTCACCAGATAATTCGCACCTTGGTATTGTAACCAGAAGTGAAAATTCTCAATTACCGAAACCTCGCTCAACGGTTGCCGAAACCTATGCATTTATCATATCCGACTTAACTACAGCAATAGCCAATCTGCCTATTGCCAATGGCAATTATGCCAGCAAGGATGCAGCAAAAGCATTACTAGCTAAAGTATACTACCATATGAATCGCCCTGATCTTGCGCTACCATTACTCAATGAAGTAATCAATGCCAAAGGAGGTGCAATCAGTCCGAGTTTAAACCGGTTTGAAAATGAAGCTGCTCAAAGCGAATATATTTTTGCAACGGTAAGCTCAAATGCCTCAACAGATAACAGGGGCTCTCGTTTTATTGAGAAATACCGTTCGGATAAAAACAACGAATCATTTACCTTATCAAAAGATTTGTATACCCTTCTTACCTCTGATACATTGGATAAACGTGGTAAAACATTGGTGGGAATTGTAAATGCCGGAAAAGAAAACGAATATTATGTAACCAAAAAATTCAATAAAGATTATTTTGGTGTTCCATACTTAACGGTAACGGATATGTTGCTTACCAGAGCCGAAATATTAGCTGAACAAGGCGATTTACCTCAGGCAATTATTGATGTAAACAAAATTATTGCCCGTGCATACAGTGATTCAACAACGCGGTTTGTATCAAACGCTGCTCCGCAATCGGTTGTACTAGCTGCGGTTCAATTGCAACGCAGGTTGGAGTTACACTGTGAAGGCGACAGGGTACAATCCCTCAAACGCAGAGGGGCTTATTTTAATTCGGGCCAAACCATTCGCAATGCACCTTGGAACTGTCCGGGAATGATTTTACAATTTCCTTCGGTGGAAACCGGTGAGGGTTTTATTTTTAACGGAACAGGTGGTTGTAATTAATGAACACAGCAATGAAAAAACAGATTTTATATATGAGCCTTGCAATCGGAGTGTTTGCAACTTCATGTCAGAAAGAATACAAAGAGATTGGTGAAATACCGAGTAAAACGGATGGGATTACTGCATCCTGGATTTTAAGCTCGTGTTCATCTATTGACAAAGCTGCAATTGTGGAGGAGACAATGGATATTACTTCATTTTTTTACACCGATACCAAGTTGCCCAATATTAACCTTAAAATGGAATCGAACCTGGGAACCTATACCTGCGACACTGCAAATGTGGCTTATCAGTTTTTTGGTGGAACATCCGGAACATGGAGTTTTGACAACCCCGATTTTCCAAAAAAAGTATTCCTTACACCAGCAGGAACATCAACTGTTCTGGAGTTTACGTTAGCGGCCACCATTCGCCCAACTGATCCTTATTTAAAATTAGACAAATCGGTAGTATGTGGCGGAAAAGAAGTGTCTGTTTACCGTTTAACATTTACCCGTAATTAATATTTTAGGTATGAAAAAATTAATTTTATCACTTGCCACATTGTTCTATTCCATAACTGCTTTCACGCAGGTTGCATGGGTAGAACCGGACCCAACAATTGCAACAGAAAAAATTACCATCTATGTTGATTTAAACAAACTTGATTTATCACTTGAACACAACGCGCTTCTGTTAGCCAATCCGGGACCGATGTATATCTGGACCTGGAAACCTTATGAGTGGCCTGTAGGTACACCTAAGACAAATGGTTTGGGAGAAAAACCATGGCAAAACTCAAACGATCTGTTGCAAATGACTCCTGCTCCGGAAAAAGGAGAAAAAGTGTGGAAGTATGAAATGGTGCCTACCGAATTTTATGAGGTTCCCGCATCACAGGTTTATGCTTCGGGTATTGCCCTTATTGTAAAACCTAAAAATGGTGGTGGATATGGCGACCCTGATATTAAAACAAATGATTTATCCATTCCCATCAATCCTCCCAAAACCGATAAAGGCGCCTTGTATAGCTTTCCGTCTGTATTGCTGGAAGATGAAATCACAACCATTGTATACAATAATGCCGCTGAACAAAAGCCATCGATGCAAAATTTACCTTCAACAACAAAATTGTATATGCACCTTAAGGCAACAGCAAAAGACAGCGCAACCGGTGTAGTAACAACATACGAACCTTACAAACTTTTGCAAGTACTTAATAAACCGCATTTGTTGTTGCAGTACACATCACCCAATACCTGGACTTACGGAAATATCATTCAGGATTATTTCAACTTCCCGCCAACTGCCATTCCAATTGATATGGAAATGCGCATAGTAAAGGAAGGATGGACAAGTGATGATGATACGGGTGGAAACTTCGGCAAAGTACCTCTGGTTAAATTTGGGTGCAAATAGCCGCGGAGTCATAAAATCCTGTGAAAAGCCATTCTGTATAAAACTGCAGAATGGCTTTTTAGTTACAATTGCATTTATTGGGAATATGCTCCACCCCGTTTTCATCAATGCTTTTTACCACTTTTCCCATGTGGTTATAAAATAATTGCCACTTAAGTTTTCCTTGTTCCCATTTCTCCTTATGCTCAATTGCCCCATTGGGCAGGTAGTAAAACCAGCGTTTATCTTTCAGTCCATGGGTATAATACCCCCTTTCTTTCACCGTGCTGTCGGCATATCGCAGCACAAATTTGCCATCTCGGGGTTGCTGGGCAAATAGGCCTACTGATACACAGCACAATAGTGCTGAAAACAGAGCCCCTAAAATGGCTTTGGGAAAAGATTGATATTTGTTCTGGTTCACTGCTTTCAAAAATAAAAACATTTCTTATTTTAGCAGCCTTATACAAGGCTCAAATTCATATTTATTCTCTCGTGATAGCACATATTGACGGAAAACTAGTTCTAAAAACCCCAACGTACGTAGTAATTGATTGTGGAGGTGTAGGTTATACCATCAATATTTCTTTACATACATTCGAAAAAATAGCGGCAACCGAACGTTTAAAACTACTTACTCACCTTGTTATAAAGGAAGATAGTCATACTTTATACGGATTTGCCGATGAAGAAGAGCGTATTTTGTTCATCCAGCTCATTTCGGTGAGTGGTGTTGGAACCAATACGGCAAGGTTAATGCTCTCCTCTCTTAAACCTTCGGATATTAAGCAAGCAATAATGAGTGCCAATTGGGCGTTAATTAAAACCGTGAAAGGAATTGGCGAAAAAACGGCCCAAAAGGTGGTAATAGATTTGAAGAACAAAATTAAAGGTGACGACTCAACCGATGGTTTCTCATTGGTATCAACCCGAAATATTCTTGTAGAAGAAGCACTATCAGCTCTGGTGATGCTTGGATTTTCGAAAACGGAAGCGGAAAAGAGCTTACAGAAAATTCGCCAGCAAAATCCACAATATTCTGTAGAAGAGTTAGTGAAAAACACGTTAAAAATTTTATAGATGGCGAAACTCTACTTTGTTAAGTAACTCTCGATTCACATACCTGTCCTTTTTTAAAATACTTGCAGTGGTTATCCTGCAGGGAGGAGATTTATTTGCCGAAAGCGTAACAAAAAACAAAGGCCTTTCAACCGGATTTTTCTCTTTAACAACACCTCCACCCGACTCAACCGGATCCGATACTTCCATCAAATTACCATACCCCATAAAAGACAGAAAACCATACGAACGCTCCAGTTCCAAAAATCCATTTGACCTTGGCGAGCCCAATAATATCAGAACAAAGTATGAGCTCGACCCCAATAATAACTCATACAATTATACTTCAAAAGTAGGCGGCCAGGATTACCGCCTGCCTGCTTCTATTAGCATGAAGGATGCGTTAAAAGAAGATGGAAAGCGCAAAAACAATGACTATTTCCGCCAGCGCTCCCAAGCCAATAATTTTGTTTCAGGCAGTGGAATTATTCCCCCGCTCCGTGTAGGTCCTAAAATTTTTGAACGCATTTTTGGAAGTGGTATTATTGATATCCGCCCCAGGGGAACTGCCGAACTTATTTTTGCTGGTAACTTCAATACCGTTCGGAATCCCTTGTTTGCACCGCAACAACAAACTACAGGACAATTCGATTTTCGCCAAAAAATTCAATTAAATGTTCAGGGAAGCATCGGGGATAAATTAAAAGTAAACATCAACTACGATACCGAAGCCACTTTTGATTTTGAAAATCAGGTGAAACTCGACTATGCAGGAAAAGAAGATGATATCATCAAAAAAATTGAGCTCGGAAACGTAAGCCTTCCGCTCAACTCTTCTCTCATTCAGGGAAGCCAAAGTTTATTTGGTATTAAAACCGTAATGCAATTTGGCCGTTTAACGGCAACAACCATTTTAACTCAACAACGAGGTAAAACAACAGAAACAGAAATATCGGGCGGTACACAAACAACCAAATTTGATATTCAGAGCGATAACTATGATATGAATCGCCATTATTTCTTGGCCCAATACTTCCGCGATAATTACGATGCATGGTTGTCAAATCTTCCGGTTATAGGTTCTCCTGTCATTATCAATCGTGTGGAGGTATGGGTAACAAACAGAACAGGTTCGTTTGATGGCTCAAGGGATGTAGTAGGTTTTGCCGATTTGGGAGAAACCAGCAAACGAAACAATACAAAATGGACTGTAAGCGGAAACCCTATTCCGGATAATGAGGCCAATAATTTATATGCCTATTTAAATGGGGAAACGCCCATTAATACAAATAAAAGTAACCTGCGGGCATCATACCAAATTCAGAATGAATTAACAAAAGATCAACCTGTAACAAGTTTACAACCTATTTCACAATACCAGGCCATCAGTTATGCCCGTTTGCTCAATCCCACAGAGTATTCGGTAAACGTGCGCATGGGTTATATTTCCTTAAACCAGGCCCTCAATAATGATGATGTATTGTGTGTGGCTTATGAGTATTCGGTTGATGGTGTAAATTACCAGGTTGGAGATCTTACCATTGATTGGCCGGTAAATCCGCAAACACCCAATGTACTTTTTACCAAAATGCTGAAAGGCCCTTCCCTCCGCCCCGATTTGCCAATCTGGGATTTGATGATGAAGAATATTTATTCATTGGGGACCTATCAGTTACAGTCTAAAGATTTTAAATTAAACATTGTTTAT
>CALRRW020000014.1:0-10912 GCA_943370695.1 Comamonas sp. lk
TCTCAAAATATGAGTGCGGGCGAAATTGAAAGAAAAATCGAGTATTATAAAGAAAATATAAAAGAGCTAGAGCTGAAACTAAATAGCACTAATAGATATCGCCATGAGAAGAACGGTGTTTGCTGTTTTACTAAAGCCGATAATCTAAATGATATATTGATGTGGTCTCATTATGCAAATTCCCATAAGGGAGTTTGCCTTGGATTTGAAGATGATATTAAACCGATACCAGTAGAAAAAATTCAGAATGATGTTATGATTGGTTCTGCTGGTTTAGCTAAAGATGTTATATATAGACCTGATTATCCCGTTACAGACCCCTTTGATATTAAGAAGTTTGTTGCAAGAGATTTATTGCTTACAAAATTCTCAACATGGGGGTATGAGAAAGAACTGAGAATGATTTCACCAGTAAAAGGATTATATCAATTTGAAAAAGCAAACCTTAAGGAAATTGTTTTTGGGTTGAGAATAGATAGTACTCACAAAGAAGTTATTAGAAGGGTTGTTTCTAAAGATAAAGAGCTTAAGCATGTGAAATTTTTTGATATTCAGCTTTATAAAACAAGGTTTAGATTAAAAAGAGAAGAATGTAAATAAAATTTCATAAGAGAGGCGTGATAGAGTAAATATGAGACTAAAGCATTTATAAATGTGGTTTTACCAAGGAATAATAAGTCCTAAGAAGAGTAGCTTCACTTCTAATTCTTTAATTTCTCTACCTTTCTTATCTTCTTCTCCAGATTTTAACAAGTTATACTGTTTCGCTATTTCAATTGCGTTTGCTGGATTATTTAAAATAATCTGTTTGATTATTTCTTGTTCAGGTTTTGAGAATTGTATAGAAGATAATCGATAATCTTGAAACGCCTCCCAAGCGATAGGACACCATCTTTTAACTATTTCATTGCCAATCAATGTGGCATAACTTCTAATCTCATGTTGAGCATGATTATCCATTCTAAGAGAAAGAAAATGTAACAAATTGTGTAAGTCTATTTTCCAATAGGCCTCTGTGTATGTTGATAAAGGGAGATCTTTTCTAGCTTGTTCTCTTGCCACACCTAAATCTAGTCGTTCCGAATAAACAGTTTTTATTTGTTCGTGCAGTGCTTGTTCTGTTTCTGATAGTTTAGTGCCTGTAGAAAGGTCTAAAAAGCTCTCACTACCTTGTTTATTTTGTGTTGATTGTGATCTCCATACGTTTTCTGGTGTCTTTTGAAAAGAATCAATTGCGACAGAATAACGCGTTGAATATTCATTTACACTCGACATTCTATGTCTAATCCACTGTCTCCAACAATCCATAGGAACACGGATGTGAAGTTTAATTTCACACATTTCGAAAGGGGTTGTATGACGATGTCGTAATAAATAACGTATTAGACCCGTATCTTCACTTAGCTTTTTAGTTCCTACACCATACGAAACACGGGCGGCCTGTACAATTGATTCATCTGACCCCATGTAGTCAACCACTCTAATGAAACCATCATCTAAAACTTTAAAGGAATGACCTAAAATTTCATCCACAGCGGGAACGCTTATTCTATTAGTTTTTTCCATAGTATTAGTAATATTTATACGGTAAGAGGTAAAATGTATTTCCAAGAGTTCCAACACATAGCGGCATATTTCTTTTCGTAATTTTCTGGAAGAGGGTAAACCACCCTTACTGTTGGATTATGCAAAGCAAACAAACATGCTCCTAAAGCCATCGGCTTAGTTCCTAATGGTGCTACATTAATAAAAGCGAACTCATCTTGGTACTTTTCTTTAATTGACTGTAAGAGATTATATATTTCGAATGGATTATTTGCTCTTGAATATTCCACTCTGATATTATGATCACTAACAAGCTTTTCATTAGCAATTAAACTTATATCCTTAAACTTTGGAGTGTATGATGGAAATCCGTTGATTATAATAGTCTCAGAAGGAGAGACATCTTCATTAATTTCTTTTGATAGATCCCCATCAAATCCTAAAAGAATAACAAGTTTTCTCTTAGCGCCTCTTTCTTCTTGGCCAGAGTATCCTGGAATCTCAAGTATTTCTAATGGACCACTACTGGTATGAAATGTATTAAAAAGCCCGTTAGTAAATAGGTAAGATTGAGGTTCTGTATAGAATACATGTAAAGTTGTAATGTTAAACCGCTCTTTTAATAGCTTGATAAGAAAATATAGGTATGGTTTAGTTAGACAAGAGATATCAATCCCAATTTTATCTGAAGATTTAATATCATTTTTCAAAAATTCCTCCAAGCACGAACTCGGGTTGCGTATTTCACAGTTTATCTCTTGAAGATTAGAGATTGATTTTTTTTTATATTGATGTAATGTATCGTCTTCATCTATCCCTTCAAGCCTCTCTTTAAATTCGATTATTATTGTTTTTTTTATATCTATTGCTTTTGCTTGAAATCTAGAAAGCACTTCATAGGCGCGACTATCAGAGCCACACGCAAGGATCATATAATCTAATTCTAATAACTGAGAATTGTCCACATCAATCAGCTGCATATCGTATAGCAATGTACTCATATGTCAGAAAATAAATTAGGTTCTTCTTGATTCAATTTGCCAGTAGTATTCTCTTGTGGAAGAAATTCTGACGCATTTATATTATCTTTAGTCATAAGCTTTTCCAACTGTTTCTCATCTAGCAACAAAGATTTTCCTCCTCGAGTTCTATATGAAATTTGAAAACTCGGGGAGAATATTCTATTAACAGTATATGTATCCTGTAAAGATTCACTAGGTGCACTTTTTTGCATTCTAGGTTTTCGTTGAATAACGCTCCATTTTATAGCCGATTTCATGGATCCTTTTAAATCCTCATTTAGAATACCATCGACATTAATTGCAAACTGATTAGTTTCGGGATATCTAAGCCTAAAGTCTAAATGGTATTCTCGAAAAATATTTCCAATATTTCCAATAAACTTGGATATACTTCCTCCATGCTTTTCAATACGACTTATTTGTTGCTTTTCAGCGATTGAGAAATCCATTGCCGCTTTTGATTGGTGCTCCTTCGCAATAATCCCCTGATTTATAAGAGTATCATTATCTCCCCAGCCAGCCATAGCAAATGATCTGCGACATAGCTCTATGAAGTGACCAACAATACCTGAAGACAAAAAGGCAAATGTATTAAAGCTGTAATACAATTTATTTTTTCTATACACAGAACACAATAAAAAGACTAGAGATAATTTATACTTATCTACATAATCCATGTGGTATTTCTTCCCTTCCGCAGTTTTAGTTTTACTTAGATAATCGTTCATAGCCTTAGAAGTATGTTCTGGGCTTACTCCTCTTGTTAGCCATATATAATTCAATAATTCAAGCAAAGGATTCTCGGGATAACGCACTTTGTCTAAGCTCTCTTTTGGAAGCCTTTTAGAGAAGAATTCATATAGCCGATCCGGATTGTTTGCTGCTAACTCAATTGCTTCCATTTCTAAGTTTTCGCTATCTGAAAGTATTTTGGTTATATCGGTAAATCCTTTTTCTTTAAAGATAGGAACGGATTCGAGTCGTTTCTTACATATTTCCTTTAAAAAATCTTGATAACCCGTGTCTTTGTTCAATACTTCTTCAAAAACGACCTTCCTATATTCTCTTCCCTCTTTTATAAAGTCCTCATCGGCGATCATTTTGTAAGTTCTAAAACCTTCTAGTCGCATGCCAATTCTGAACTTAATTTGTGGTTTAGTAAATCGTAACAAAGTATTAATTATGACTTGCTGTGATTCTAAGAAGTTTTCATACTCATCCAAAAGAATAATCAGATTCAAGTCTTTGAAAAAACTAATTTTACCTTTTATTAAATCAGCTAAACCAAAGCTTAAGGTTTGTGATGAAAAGCCTCTCCCTTTTGGCTCAAAATCGTTTTTATAAAAAGCGACATCACCTCTATAAACATCAACGTCTTTAATCCTATCATCAAACTCTTCTATCAATTCGGATATGTTATTCTTACTATCGGATCCAATGTATTTAGAAACTTCTGGAATAAACGTATCATTAATGTCTTTTTCGTCTAGTGACTCATCAGCGATGAGTAGCTTTATAATTTCTAAATATTGACGACCGACTATAAGTTCGAAATAATGAGCAAAAATTGAATCCCATTTTTCATTTGAAATTCCATTCCCTTGAAAGGATCTTAATACAGGACCATCAATCCTAAAGTAGAATCCTACACCTTTGTTTTTTAGAATCACATCTTTTAAAGACATCTGCTCGTTCTTTGCCTTTTCAAATTGAACGGGATATGACCAATATCTTAAAAACATTGATTTACCAGTGCTTCTACCCCCCATAAAAACTATATTCATAGTATCTTGATAGATATCATCTTCTTTAATTTCAGAAAATAAATCATACATAAAAGGATTGCACCAGTACTCTAAGATTGCTTGAATATCGAGCTGTACAGCATTGACGCCTCCAAATGGATTTCTATATAAATCTTTCATTGCCTAAGTAATTTTTATTCGAATAGTTTTTGTGATACCTTCTTAGAATTGGTGTCCATCCATTAACCCTTGCCCAGAAAATAGGTAGAGCATTATCAGGTGTGTTATAGAAGAATCCAAATGTGTATTCTCCATTCTTGTAGCCTAAGGGATCTGTAATACCAATTTTCTTTCCATAGTGTTCTGCAAATGATTTGGCTGTTTCTATTAAATTGGGGTACGAACAGAAAATATCTGACTTTGTATTAAAACACTTATCCCTTTCATCCAGTTTAATGGCACTCACTATTTCAACACCAAAATCATTATTCAATGTTTTGAGAGATTCCGCGCTAGAAACAAGAGAAAGAAGATAGAGATTTTTGGTTGGATACGTTTTTTTTGCCTTTTCAAAGAAGGCGTAGATTTGCCCACCGATTCCTGCCGTTAATGTCACATCATCAATTATTAATAGATTTTCGGTGCTATCCGCTATGTTATCAAGAGAAAAATTGAATAGGGTCATTGGCAAGTGATTTTCATGACGAAAGAAATAAGCAATAAAACCACCGCTACCGCTCGTTTCTTCTGGGGATATAATGTTCGATTTACTAAAGAAATCTTCAACTACCGCTTTATAATCCATTCCTACATTTTTATTTGCTATTAAGTGAATTAAGTCTCGGTAGATTACTTTACATAAGTGAGTTACTTCTTCTTGATTATAATAAGTAAAGTGACTCAATAGCCACAAAGCCAATAACCTTTCTCTTTTACTATCTAAAACATCTCCCTGAAAATTTTGAAGCCAGTTTTCGATGTCTTTCTCTACAAGGGTATTTTCCCAAGCTGTAGAAGAAGTGTGCATAATTATGTTCATGAGCTCTTCCTCTGAAGGGAATCCCTCAAATATTTCATCTATTGACATTTTCAAACTTAGATTTAGATCCTTTAATATAATTCTTATCCACCTCAACTGATATCCATTTACGCTTTAACTCTTGACTTACACTTCCTGTCGTATTGCTCCCTGAAAAAGGGTCGAGTACAAGATCTTTTGGGTCAGTTAAGAACTTTATGAAAAATTCTGCTATAAAATTAGGCATTCTTGCGGGATGAGGAGTCAATCCTTTTTCTTTGCAATGTTTAAGATACTCGGAGTTAGAAACAGTATTTGATGATATTAAGACATTTGATGGAATTGCTCCACCATTGTTTTTAAGAAATGAGGTTTCGCCTATATCATGCTCTGATGGCCTTTGACCTGAATTATATTTTTGATTTTTAAGAAGTCTTTTCATAGAAGAGCTATACTCTTCCAATACATTTTTATTATTGGCTTTAGGATTTGCGGTTTTGGATAACCACCAAATGGTGGTAAATGAATCTTTCACCCTTGTTCGTTCTATATTTACCCATTGTATTGGACTAGGAAGCTTAGCTGTATTAAACCATACGAATTGTTGACATAGCTTATATTCTCCTTTGTTCTTTATTGCTAATAGGGTTTCCAGAGGGAGCGTGGACATCACGGCTTCGTGTTCTTCCCAAGAGTTTCCAATCTCTATTACTAGTGATCCATCATCTGTTAGGTATTCTTTAAGTTGGGTTGTAATTTTTGATAGCCACTCAACATATTCACTACCATTTAAATTCCCGTACTTCTTTTTTCTGTTCAATGGGAAAGGGGGAGAGGTGAAAATCAGGTTTATTTTCCCCTTATGCTTTTGGAATACTTTAGACTCCAGAACATGTTCTATCTTTCCATTATAACATTTACCGTATTTTGTGCTATATGATATTTCAATGTCATTCTTCATTATTTTCTTAACTCTTAATCCTTGTTGGTACATTTAAGGGCAGAAAGATAAAGATTTAATTATAAAGGAGTGGAAATAGTCTATCTACCTTTTTTACCAACTTCTTCCTTACTGTATAATTGCTTTATCAAATTGTAATCGGTAGTTTTGCTTAAGGAAACACTGCCGATTAGATGGACTGGAATGAGCCGCATCATTGAGCGCAATCACAAGAAATTATTAAGCTGAAGTGTTGCATGTACATTTTTATTGCGCTATGCATTTAAAGGTGCAAGTAGAGGCAACAATGTTTTTACAGTGTTTAATCCTTTCAATTATCCCTTTGGGTGGATTGTTCGTTTGAGTAAACAAACCTTATTATACGAAAGCTTATCGCTCTTAAATCACGTATTTGTTTTGATGGGTTGAACTATTCTGATTGTTGCTTTAAAGGAAGACGCTTTTGCGTCATTTTGTGTTTAGCATAAGAAACAGTGCAATGAAGGCAAGCTAACGCAATTAGTAATATTATGCCGTCTTTTAAACTATACTTTGTTGGTGTATCCATTTTATTTTAATGATTGATGCTTATCAATCCTCCTCTTTTTCTTCCGTCTCTAGTAAGAATTTTTGTGCATCAAGCCGCCAACTTCCGCCAATTTTTTTTACAATCATTTCTTTGTGTTGCACACCGTCTTCGTCTTTTATGACAAAATGTAAATCATATTCAACGTGTGCGGTGTTTTCTGAAAAATCCGAAATGTTAATGTTTTCCACTGTCATACTCATATTGTGCAATGAACTAACCATTGGATAAAATGCAAATTCCGTAATTATATTAGCATCTTGGTTATAAAATGGAATAACTATTGTTCCTGAACATAATGTACCATTTGCGAGGTTTAGGTAAGCATTTTCAAGCACATTTGTAATATCCTCCTTGTCTTCTCCGTAATAGTCGAGCATTGATAATATACTTCTGTCTCTATTACCACAAGCAATTAGAACGGTTAGTAATAATAAAGTTGCACATGTTTTCAGCTGTTTCATGATGTTAATTTTGACTTAACAACCATACACCTTTTTAAGCAAAATTGGTACATATATGTACCAATTTTATTTTGGTAATTGTACCTACTTGTGCTGGTGAATAATGTGCGAAATGAACGAGTTATTAAAGCTTTTGGTAAGCGGTTGTTTGAGCTAAGAGAAGCTAAGGGAATATCACAGCAAGAGCTTGCTGATAATGCTGATATTTCTGTTACTCAAGTTGGCAGAATTGAAAGAGGTTCGGTTAACACTACGATAAGTACCATACACGTATTAGCTCAAGCATTAGAGGTTGCTCCCTATGAACTTTTGAAATCTGGCAAAGCGTAATGATTGACCATCATGCTCTGCCAGAATAATGATTACTAATTGCGATAGGCAAATCGAAGAATTATCTTTTCTAAATCCTGTTGTACATCATCCATTTTAATTTTGGGTGCAGTAGCTTCAAATTGAGCTACTGTGAATGGTAACTTGTATTTCCCAAGAAGCTCATTTATTCTTTCTAAGAAAACACGTTCATTTTTATAATACAACAGAACTTCTGTCGCTATTTTTTTTCTGGAAGAGAATGATTGATGAAGCATAGAACTAATATATTCTAAGGCTCTATGTGCAGATGATTTAGTATAATTCCTTTCTTCCAAAAGAGCCACCACTTTCTTAGTGAATGAGGTAAACGTAGATTCGTTGGTTACCAACTCATCAATGTAGGTGTTCTGAAATACTTTATTAAAAATAAAATCTTCTTTCTCTATTTTCTCTTTTATTATTTTATTCTCTTCAGCTATTCTATTATACATATCATTTTTGCTATGAGCTCTTGGCATTTTTGATAAGTCGGATGATCGTTTTTGATATGAAGGAATAGCAGATTTGCTATCCTTATTGTCATTTTTGATATGGACTTTTTTATCATTATCAGCTTGCAAAGCCTCAATTATTACAAATAATTTTCGGTTACCGTAATTTTGATACCAACCCAAGTATCCATTATCTACCAGTTTTGAAATACTTCTGCTTATAGTGGTGATTGATTTGCCAAAGATTTCAGAAAGGCGACCGTTACTGATGTAAGCATTTTCTTTTTCGTTATTCCTATCAAGGGTATAAATTTGAGCATATACCAATTTGTCAAATGCGCTTATACGTTTGTCTGATAAGATTGCGCGGGGGAGCATTAAGAAGCTCGGATTTTCTATTTTTTCAGTTCTCTTTTTCATACTGTTGTTCTTTATCAATTATTATTATTTATGGTATTTGATTTCATGCATTATTTAATGAATGGCGCATATGCATTATCAAAAATGACTGCGGTATCAGGTGAATAATCGTTTTGATATGTTTGCCTTACGTGATATGGCCCAAATAGAAGATAGCTTTCGCTTAAAACAAAAAACAAGAATCGTTTCAGTTCAGCTCTAAACTTATTTTCAGTTAGAACTATTGAAGAAGTTGTGTTGAAATGCGCCTTCCTACGAAGTCGGGCATTGATGTATTTGGCGAGAAAAAGCCTAATAGGCGCTGTACCTTCACTTTTTAATTTACTTGAAAGAAGCTTAGCCCTACCGATATCTTCCGCGGATTTTAAACGTATAAAAACAGGTAAGTAACGTGTTAAATATGCGATTATATTATCATTGGGATATTTATCGGTTATTGAAAGAAACAATGAATGACATATGGCATCAAAGTCTGAAATATGAAGCATTCGTTCAATAAAGGCTTTTTGGTAATCGTACTTGTCAACTATGAATACCCCTAGTTGATGCTCCCTCATTAGCTTTTCTGTTTTATCAAAACGAAGAAATAGCGTATAGGTATCAGGCTCTATGCTAATATCAACAAGCTGCAGTATCATGAGCTCTTGAATTGCATTTTTCAGATTTTCATCAATCATTGGAAATGTTTTAGCAGGAAGCGTTGATGTAATCACGTATGGAGGTATCAATAATTTCTTCAGCAGTTCTGAAGCATCATTAGAAATGTTTTTGGAAAGTACCGATGGCAATAATTCAAGTTTTGAATTACTTCTTGTAGGGGTCTCATCTATGGTGGCGAGACCGTTTTGAACAGCAGGTTTTTTTTGAGTTTTCATAAAAACGGATTAATTGTTAAATGATTAATCCGCTCTTATCGCCTGTGCGGCTCAAATTTACTTCTAAAAAGCAAGCAATTTTCGAAAGCACTGTGACTATTTTTTATAATTGAATACCAATTAGTTGTGATATAAAATTCGCTCAACCCCTAGCTTTTATTAACGTTTTCGAGTCATGAGATCTCAGACCCTCAGTAAAATAGAGAGATTCAAGCTTTGAAAGCTGATAGGACTATAACAATTTTGAAAAAACAGTATCGGTATTAACGTCAACAAATGACCTACTGAGCTCAACATAGCGATAAAATTCTTTCGAATTCTGTGAATGTCCAGAAATTTCTTTAACAATACGTTCTGGCATACCAAGAGTAAGCATTGTTGTAATAGCAGTTTTACGCATACAATGCGTTGAGATAAGTTCAGCAAAAGAATAATGACACTTATCTTCAGCATTCTTGTAAATGACTTCTTGTACTCCACGCCTTTGGCGAGTCTTTACCATCGGTTTATCCCAATTGCATAGTTTGGCTAACTCCTTCAAATATTGGTTCAGCTTTGCATCTGAGATGATTGGTAATAGAGTAAGGTACTGATGACGATACTTTTCAATAATGGTTACAGCATATGGTGGTAACTTTATTGAACTGCTTATACCTGTTTTAATAGCTTTTACCTTCAGGTAATAATTATCGTTATGTATATGTAGGTTTTGTTCTGTTAAACTTAATAAATCGGAAACGCGTAACGCAACAGTGCATCCGAATACGAAAATGTCTTTAACACGTTTTAAACGATCCGTTAGTGAATTTTCTAATTCTTTATTGGAAATGAGGTATGCAAGTTGGTCTGGTTGTAATACAATGATTGGTATATCTTCACTTCGTACATAATACGATTTATGGAAGCTACCGATGTTAACGTTTTTCTCATCTCGTACGTAATTAAGAAACGTCTTCAATACTTTAACTTTAGTACCAACACTATTATCGAACTGTTGTTGATCACTATATAAGTAATCGGTAAATTTTAGATAAAGTAGTTTCCAATAATCTTTGATTGTGTTTAAGTCAGCGTTTTCTTTATCTATTAGTGGCAACTCAAAATTAAACTTTGTTTGCTTTTTAAATTGAATAAGATGGTTCTTGACCGTTTGATAAGACATTATAGTGCGCTTTCGAATAACACTACCATCTTTTTGTAATCGTACACCTGAAATTGATTCATTAATAAACAAATCGTAATACTCAAAAAAATCTAACTCTGTTTTCTTGGGTGTTATTAAGGTGTTATTTTGAATATTTAGAAGCTTATTGAGTTCTGCTTTCAAAATGGCATTTGAAGGTGTTAAACTATTGTTTAATAATTTGCGGTAAATATTGAATGCTTCGTTTTCAATTTTATTTAATAAGTAGTTCAACTCTGAATATTGGGGGAAAGCATCAATCTCTTTCGCTCTTTGCTTATTGCTATTCCAGTATTTAGGTAGAATCTTTT
>CALRRW020000015.1:0-10820 GCA_943370695.1 Comamonas sp. lk
TTGGTCTAAATCAATTTTATTTTCAGCTCCCGTTGCTTCCGTTTCATCTGCCGTATTTATTTTGTTAAAAAGATCAACATTCAACGAATCGGGTGCATCCATTGTGGTAAGAGGCTGAACGGAGAGAGGCGATGCCCCGATTAAACTGGTGGCTACAACTTTGCCCTGAAGATCCATGTATGATATACTCAATTGGCCATTGGCATCTCTTACCATGCTCTTTTTATAATGCAAAGCATATCCGGCATCACTTCCAAACAAACGGTCGAGTTCAATCTGATCAGGTCTGCCATAAAAATACTTGGTTTCTTTTCCCGAACCCAATTGAAAAGTTTCTCCAGGTGCCGACTGAGCACTTACCCTACCGGTATTATCACGTGTGTAACGTGTTTGAACAATGGGATACAAAAATGCATTCGGTATAAATTGGGATTGTCTTGCCAACTCTGCTTCATCATACAAAAATCCATTGCTCGGAGAATAATATTCTGAAGCGCCACTCAATGTATCGAGAGGCGAGGTGGAAACACCACAACTACCTGCCGACACATCAAAATCGAGTTTGGAAAACGGCTGTCCTGCAAAATTTTTATTAAACCCTGCATTAAACTCAATCTTCTGATTGGACGAAGGAACAGGTAATATTTTTAACGCAGGTCTTCCCTCATAATCATAAACGGTTTCACCGATGATTGTAGCTTTTTTATCATCCCCGCTGTACACCGTGCTTAATTTTGTAACCTCCTGCCTGCTTCTTAAACTGCCATCAAAATAACTAACAACTGTTTTGCTTTTCCCTTCTTCGGCAAATGTTGTTGAAGCCTGCCAATTTAAATTAATATTTTGTGGATTAACTATGTGATATTTACCAACAAAGCTTTCTACTGTTGAAAAAGGAGGTTCTTGCGTCCATGCCTGTGGAATATTTGTTTGGTAACTATCACCCGAAGTTCTGGCATAACCTCTTACCCTGTATAAAATATATCCCTTATCATGTAAAAGAGGGAATGAATAATTTGTGTTTTTAGTCTGAATTCTGGTACTATTAAACTGAAAAGCTCTATCATCAATACCAATAAGAGAAGGAGACAGCGGTTCTCCCTCAGCATCATAGTCATTAATGTAAAAATACTCTATATCATAAGCTTCGGCCCAAAAAGAAGGGGCCCAACTAATAGTGAGCTCCCCTGTTGTACTGTTAATGGACGAGGTTGGAGTAGCAACCGGGTTGGTACTTATAAATGTGGGAATATAGTAGTACTCTATTCTTTCTTCCAATTTTAAACTAAAATTAGAATATGCAATACTTTGCGGATTATTAATAGACGTTATTTTCACTTGAAAAATTTCGCCAGTGTGGGAAATATCCTCTAATTCATAAAGTGCATCACTTATATGATTCGTTTCAGGATTATATGTGAGCGTTACCGTTTTATTTTGTGTTAAAAGAGTTGTTGTTCCATTGATTATTTTGATTTCCAACACTGCAGAAAATGTAAAAGCCGTCAATGCAGTTGAAAGCTCTTTTAATGATAATGTAACTTTATTCTTCCTTTCCCTTATGACGATATCTGATGTTTCATAACTGGAAGTTGTAACTGATACAGGTGTTCCACTTACAACAGAAAACGTGTTTTTCTGAGTTGCAACAAGCGCAAACGCAAAAGAAGTAGTAAGCAACATTAAAAATGACGATAAAATATATTTCATAAGACTATTATTTAACCTTTATATAATTTTTTGAGAACAAATCTGTTATTGTGTAGTTTTTATACTTATCACTTGCGTAAAACTTAGACTTCTTTTTAACGATGTAAGTAGAGATATCAATGAAATGATTTGTATTTTGTTCAACTTTTTTGGGATAGATATCAATCTCCATTCTTGCAGGAATGCGCTCTGCCTCTTCGTTAGTTTGTGTTGTGGTATTTAAAAAAACAAGCTTCTCTAATAGAAAGGTTTTTTTATTGTAAAACACTTTGAATTGATTAAAATACTCTCCATCCAATTGGAGAATATAGGAATTGGTATTTCCATCTACTTTCTTAAACACAACCGAACTACTGGATTTTAACATCATATCCATAAACTCTTTATCCATTGCAGATAATGAAGATGTTGCTGCAAAGTTCTTTTCTTTTTTTATCGGCATAATTGACATCTTCTTTTCCTGGTGATTAACAACCAATTGAAAAGAATCCGTTTGAATTGTTTCGATACCACCCATTTTACAATACCGTATATGATTTTGAATCCGAACCACTCCCATCTCCTGTATGATGGGATTGCCATCGGCAATCTTATCATACAAGGCAAATCGGGTATCAAAAGACAGTTGCGGTGCATTTAAATACGCTTCATTAATCTTTACAAAATCCTCTTTCACATTCTGTGAATGAGCGGATAACCTGAATAGACTTACAAAAACTATGATTAAATATCTTGACATTGCTTCCTATTATTTCTTATGCGTATTCGATAGTGTTTCCTTGATGGTAGACACTCCTCTTGCTGTTTCTTTTTTCACCCTTATTAAAGCTCCTTCTTCATCATATTCATAAAACGTAGCATAATTGTTTTCATCCAACTCCGCCATTAATTTTTGGGTAATAGGGTCGTAAACAAATGTTTTCATATTTGCCTTTGCAGGACTCATCCTGATATCATCAAAAAACACTTTGGCTACAGCACCAGTAGGGTTTACCGTTTCATTATTCAGTATTATCTCTATGGCAGTTGTGGAAAGCGGAATATCAATCACTGCTTCAATTTTCTGCCAGCCATCTATTACTAATCCTGTTGGACTAAATGGCCCTAGTATAATATCCGGGCCACTCAATCTTACCTGAATATTTGGTTTGGTATAAGTTGAAATTTTATCCTGCCCGGTTCCGGTTCCCGTCACCTGACTAGCCCAGGCACTTAGAATATACTTTTCACCGGGTACAGGAGCAAACGATTCAATGCATTCTTCACAAGATCCAATTACCGGAGTACAATCGTTAATGGTAAAACTACGTTCTATTTCTATACTCTTTGCGCACGAACCTTCCCCACGAGTTACTGTAAGTTTACATATAAAGGTAGCAGGATAATTGGCAGCTGTATAAACATGTTTGGGAGCCACAATATGGCTGTAATCTCCGGTAATGTGATTTACCTCCCCTTGCACAAAAGTCCCATCCCCATAATCCCACTCAATTGTTTCTGTTCCAAGTAATCCAATAATGTCTGCAGATAATGTTAGCTCATGCCCTTTACAAAGTCTACCCGATTTCTTGATTTTTGGAGGTAAACTTCCGCCATCAATGTATACATATCCAAAATGTGCCCCTCTTGTGCAATCTTTAATAGTAAATTCGAGAACAAAATTGATATCCGTAACTCCATGAAAGAGTCCCCCTGAAGATTGAGTTAAACATTCGTAATACTCACTTAGGTTAATTACGTTTGTGGTCCATGGCTTACTCAGTACGTTAGGATAGATTGATGGATAAGCCTCCACAAACCCCGGAACATTTTCCCCCGCAGTTGCTTCATATCTTTCACAACAGATTTCCACTAAACTCCCATTAGTTGGAACAACAGCATATAAGGAAACCCTAAAAGAAGGTTTTTCAAATGGGTCATGGTCCTGTGGATTTTCAAGAACCATAGCATACTTATAGGTCAATATTTGTCCAGGGGTAGCAGAAGATACAGTATATCTTCTGATCAGTTTTTCACTTTTTGATCCACTTACCGGACCTCCCAATCGCAACGAATATTTGCTGCCGGGGGCAACTTTCGGAAATCCTCCTAATGGATCCATATCCTTGCCTTTCACAATTTGATGACTGTAATTATCTAAGAAATATTGATCATCATACTGCCAACTTCCATTAAAACTCCCCAATTGGCCTAACCAACGTGCTAATGGGGCAGGGTTATTCTCGAAAAAATCAGGTTCATCTCCCAAATTATCCACAAATTCGTCATCATAATATGTTGGAAATTGCAATGGATATGTAGGAGGGGTAGAACTACAACCATCTATTTTATTGCAATAATAAGGACTTGGAAGATCAGGATCAGTTGGAGTTGGAGTTGGATCAGTATTCATGAAAGGACTATTCGAGTACTTTTTAAGGCTTAAATACTGCTCCTTTTGAGAATCCATAAGCGAGTCCAAATCTTCCTCACTGTATCCAAA
The DNA here is from genome assembly GCA_943370695.1 of Comamonas sp. lk. GTDB lineage: Bacteria > Bacteroidota > Bacteroidia > UKL13-3 > UKL13-3 > UKL13-3. The sequence goes on from CALRRW020000015.1 coordinate 4,193, forward strand.
AGAAATTGATATTTTTCTTAAATGAGCTTCATCAAATTCACCATCATTTAGAAGGTTAGAGTTCTGATTTTGCCCTCGCACAAAACCGTTTGTTAAAACAAACAACATCAATAATAAATATTTGTATTTCATACTATCTTAGTTTTTATTAGGACAAGGAACAATTACACGTCTTAGTTTTACAGAAGTTCCTCTTCCTTCTAACTTAATACTTCTTTTACCTGAGTGAGAGAATTGTGGCGAAACAGAAGCCACCTCATTTAAGGCTTGCTTATAACCAAAGTGTTGTGATTGACAAGGAGAATAATAATCGTAATCCTCAAAGCCATCAAAGCCAACTTCTTTATATTGAGCATTGGCAGCAACCAAAATGGGCAATTTGTAATTGTATCCATATACAGACGAAGAGTAACGATACAATGGATCTCTTGTTTCCAATTCATATCCATACGGGCTAAATAGTGTTACCTCGGAAGTGTATACCCAACCCGTTGTATCCATCAACCACTCATATCCATTATTGGGTTTGTAAAAAGGATTATAGTGGGTATAAATACCATCCTTGCGTACAGCCAAATTTCCATTAAATCTAGTTTGAGTTCTATCTGAAAGTTTTAGGTAGTTCCGTTTTACTTTCCAATAACCCTTTTGTCCTTTTAAATATGGATTGTATGCCGGATAACTTCCATTAACAGGATTTTGTTGAAGCGAACATTCACAAAATAATCCTGATTCCTGGGTAAAAATAGTCGCATCTGCATGAATTATTTTTTCAGTTACGATGCGATAGGTTTGTGAACCTATATCCTGCAGAGGATTTGTCAAAGAGGTAAATTTAGACATCGGTATGGTTTGCTGATTTTTGCGACCGGACCTGATTATTTTCACCATTGACAAAACTCCATCATTCTGTAAATCTAGCAGGTCCATTGTTTCACCATTTTTGTCCATTACAATGAGCTTGGGTAACACTTGAAAGACCCAGCCTAATTCATTACCTACAGACAATTCATCTCCTTCTACAAAATACGTTGAAGGATTAGTTACCGCCTCATCTACTGAAACAGTGTTTCCAGCATTTAAGTAGGCAGGCCCCATTCCACTATAAGCTAAATGAGCCGGATAGGTCATTGCATATACCGGATCCTCATATTGATTCATTGTTTTGGTTAAGAGAACCTCTCCTGTTAATTTATCATACAACATATTACTTGTGGTAACGGTTGAAGTAAGATCTTTTGCTGTTGTGCTCTCCAAAATCCCATACCGATTAATTACTTTGGTGATTACAGACGAACGGAAACACACAGTTTCCTGAGAATAGGAAGGCCATATCATTGGAATAGCAAAAGGAAAAAGCGCAATAAATGCCTCCAGATTTCCACCGAGCCCCCCTGATCTGCTTTTTGTTGTTTGCTCCCTCATATCTACCACTATATCATAATCAACGCCTACCAAATCAGACTCGGTTGCAGCCCCGGATTTATCCATGGTGAGCACTTTATTGCTTAAATGTTTCGGATTACCCGGATCGGTCTTGTACTTATGTTCAATGCTCGAAATAGGATGATCATTATCCCCTTCTGCATAAACTTTCTGACCTTTGGGTTTACCATTCATATCATTAAGCTCTATACAATAACCTTGACTAACGGTCATATCATCTCTACTCAATAATTTTATAAAATTTAACAATGGAAATGGTTTATCCCGAATAGCCTGGGTAGTTGTTTGCCTTACAATGGTCGGAAAGTCTCTTGTTGTATAAAACTCATGAACAACTTTTCCGGTTCCGGTGAATGTATTGCTACTCCCCGATCGGATTGATTTAACCGAAACGCTGCTATACCCAACGGATGCAGAAGGAAAAAAGCCCTCTCCAAATGGTTCCTCTTGCATGTGAGATTCACTTGGAATAAAAAATTTAAATTCTTTTGAAAAAATAGGTTGCCTGAATGGGTTCTCTTCTCCTCCAATAAGCGGTTCGTATGAAGCAACCCCGGAACTGATTTCTTTACCATATTGATCTTTGGTTCGATAAGAATACTCCTGACCATACTCCGAATCATCGTATAAGCTTGACGCACCTCCCGTTAACTTTTCAAATGCATCATTTGTTACAATACTTTTAACCCTGACACCTCCTCCGATTTTTGCACCATCAGGATTAAACAAACGAACAAAGGACTTCTCTTTGTCAAATGATTGTGCAATATTTCTTCTGCGCATATCAAAATAAAAACCGGTAACCAGCTGAGTAATCTGATTCACAGTTGAAAGAAGAGCAGTGAAAACAGATCTTAATGACGGATTATCATATTTATTTCCATCATCATTATAAGCCACTTTAGGCAAATTCAACTTTATGAAATTCCAGGCCGAATGTGAAATAGGATTTGCGTTACCTACAGGTACAATATCGGCCATCGGAATGGGCTTAAGTTTTATCCAAGCATAATCAGAATGCGTTTCCTCAACAAGTTCATCATGTCCTCCTTCGTTTTGCCATGCTTCTCCACTACACAATCCAAATTCGATATCCTTTGTTGGAATATACCCTGGAACGAATTCATATTTGGTATCATCATCTTTAATTTTAGTAAGAAACTTGTAGTACAAGTATTTCATGAGCTTTCCATTCTGTTCACTGAAATACTTTGACTTTAACTCACCTACCGAAAAAATCGGTGAGGATAATTTGAAATAAATATATTGATACGGAGCCTTACCAACTCCTCCATTCTCAAAAATTCCAGATTCATACAAGTTGTTAGACAAACCTGATGGACCTGCGGTAATAGACTCGGGACCTTCTTTACTTGAGCCTATCACTTTCATCATCTGCATAGCCCGCCTATCCTGCACAAATGCATAATCATCAGCTTCGTAGTTAATCTTAATGATACCCCCACTTGGCAACTCAATTTCATTAAGTGACCACGCAGATGCATATTTATCCGCTAATATTTTGTCTTGTTCTGCATATGGGAACTCTGAATTTGGGTTAGTAATTTTATTAGGTTTATAGTTACCCCACCTATCATAATCCTTTGGATTGTATCTGTAATTGTTTCCTGTACCTTTAGCATATGAAAAAACATACCCTCTTTGTTTTGCCTTAAAAGAATTACCGTAAGTAAAATAAATACGTTGTAATGTTAATTTTCCTTGATGACTCGAACCATTTTTGAGATTGGAAATTCCTTTACAAAGTTCATCGGAAGGATCTGCATAGTCAAAATGAACTGTTTTAATAGGAACCGCAGGATGAGCGCTTTCTAAAGGATTTTGTTCAAGATCCTTTTTCGCATACAGGATAATTTTATCCAATTTCTTGGAGGTGGCGGTCCCCTTACCTCCATCTAAACCTGCTGATTCTAGCGCATCATCTCTATCACTTGTTACAAAAAAAGCGATATAGTCTTTGGATTCGATTGAATGCATAAACCACATTTCTTTTTCACCATACATATAGCTGGCCTTATTATCGCCATCATCACTTTTCAACCCCTCATTAAAATTAGCTCTATTGCTATTATAAGGTGTTCTCCATTTATAGCGCGTCACATTGCTTCCATTTCTAAGTACAGAGTAGTTAATTTTGGTATATGTTCCCAAATCATCCTCTGTTGGACCATCTCCTGTTTGGTCAACATAATCCGGTGATAACACAGATGTTAATAAATATGAATGGGCGTAATCCGGAATAATTGTTTCATCAAAAAAGTGATCAATCCCACTTTTATTATCTACTGAGTTCTCAATATGTCCTCCGGGATAAGCAGAAAGATTATTTGCACTGATGTAAGAGACCAGGCCATCTCCCAATCCCTCTGTATTCACTTGATCAGCATTCCTGTCAACCGAGAACGAAACCTCTCTTTGGGTATAATTATATGCAGGTATACCATAAACGTACCTGGCACCATCTGTTCGATAAGATGAAACTTCAGAAATATGATGGGCTGGTATATTAGTTCTATTCAGTGCAAGAGCATTATTCTTTCTATTAGCACTCTTGTCATTGAAGTTATAAGCTAATATTTGTTTGTCAACTGCAAATTTCTTGGCCTCTTGGGCATATAAAAAAGTTATTGCCTCGTTCCTTTTAGCTTTGTTTTCTCTCTTTGTATTTCCATCAATTGCCTTCACCGTTCCATTGTGATTTGATATGCTATTCAGAGCTTTTGTGCGTGATGCTTTTAAAAGCTCAACTCTTACAGGATCATATCCTCCGAAATTGTTGAAATGAGCAATATTCTCATCTGTTGTTTTCTCACCGGCTTGTTTAAAATAATACGGCTCATATAAAAAATTATCATTTGTACCAAACTTAACATTGGATGCAAAATCATTATCATCTTCCCACTTACCTGTATATGCATCGCTTTCGTTTACAGAAAAATCCATTCCTGCATGTACAATTGCACCACCACCAATTTCAATTCCCGGATAATCTATTCCTACCGTAAAATTTCTCACCTCACTATCAAATAAAACACCCACATCATTTCTAAATGGTCGGTATACTCCGCCTATTCCTTGTCCAGAAACTGAATACACATCATAGGTAAAGTTTGTTAACGGTAAATTAGGAGCATACTTGGAGTAACCTGCATCCCTCTCCCTATTGTAATCAAGCAAGCCTCTTGTATCATTCGCTCCATTATGTGTATACATATAACCATAACTCGATTGGCTTTTTTGATTGTCCAGTAAAAACTGTCCTGAAAAATATCCTTTGGTCCTCACGTTTCCGTGTATGCCATATGTGGCCAGTCCAATGGTTGCCGACAACGATAAACTCAAATTAAACAACGGGAGTTTGCTTTGAGGCACATAAGACAAACCTGCAAATGAAATAGATGTTCCGCCATTTGCTCCTGCCGTTCTAGAATTAGTATGTGCAGTTACCTCTCCTTTTGAATTTTTAATATCGGCACTCACACTTTTTGAATGATCGGCACTTATGGATAATGAAGTAAAACCTTGTCTAGAATTAAAAGGTAGGCCCACAGAAAGAGAACTACTTGTAGAATGTGTCTCAGAACCAACTGTTTTTTCTTCTCTCATCGAAAAACCAACTGAAGGAGAAACACCAACGCCACCATCATTGCTAGCAGATAACCCTAATCCAGCAGTAAGTGTACCTTTGTTTCCATCACCGGAACTTACACCCGGAGACATGCTTATATCAAATCCAATTCCGTTGTAATTATTATACTTCAACCCCAAGCCAAAACTTAACTTACCAAGTTTGCTCTCTTTAAGTGCTTCTTTGGCCCTTTTGGCAACTTCCTTATCAGCACCTATCAACTCACTACCAAAAACAGCACTCAGTCCGATCGTTTTGTTACCTTTCATATTGAAATTTTTGGTAATTTTTTCACCACTAAAATCATCCGGAATTCCCCTCATGTTTCGATTAATAACTCCCGGATTAATATTCCATCCTAACCCAACCCAGGATGCCTCTTGGTCGGTAGAAATACCAGAGTGATAACTAATATTTATAGGATACCCTCCAACGTCCAACAATGGTATATTGTAATTAAAATCACCCGAAAACAAATCCACCATTTCCGATGTTCCAACAGGCTCAAAACTCTGGACTTCAGGCTGACTAGGCCCTCCCGTTAGAGCATATACTGTTAGAGGAAAACTTACTTGTAAGAGTATACTCAAAACAAGTACCAGAGACGTCACCCTTGTGACTCTTTTGTTAAAATAAAACTTCATATTGTTATAATTTTAAAGATGGGATACTTCTTATCTTATCCTCATCAATGCTTAATATTACTGTACCTTTTCCAAAAACGCGGTCTTCAAACACAATTGTTTTGGCCAATAATTCACTTGTATTTTTCCCTTTGTTTTCTTTGTTCAAGAAATTAACCACCAACGTAATGTATGGATTCAAACTATATGTACGCTCGTATTGAACACCAACACAATTAAGCGTATCTAGTCCATCAATCAATTTAATGTCATTACCAACATCAAAAGAATAATACTTCACGCGACTATCATACTCTTCGTAATTCGCCAAATCAAATTTCAGAAGGTCATCCTTATAATCTTCTTTTGCAATTCTGATAGTAAAGTATTGTAAATCAGAAGTTTTTTCCAAATCTTCTTTAATCAATGAATCACCAATATCATTTGCACATAAAAACTCATATTCATACGGTTTATACAATATACTAAATGCTAGTCCGTCTATTTTTTTTGTATAACTTAACTCTTTAGCGCCAACCTCTTTATACCAGTTAATGTAATCGTCTTTTTCAAGGAATACTTTAGCAGATGATTGATTGTCCTGTTTAAAAATATCAGTTAAAGAAAGAGGAGTATCATTTCCATTACAACCGAAAAAGAAAAGAATGTTTATGCAATAAAATAATCTATTCATGACCCGCGTATTTTAAATTAATGTATTTTACAACATCTTCAGTTATATTAAGCTTATCACTTGCCGACATTAGGGCCCCAGAGCCATCCGCAGATAAAATCAGGTCATAATTATTTTGCTTTGCGAAGTCACTTACATATTGATTTATCTGTACAAATATTTGCTCTTGATACTTGGCTTTCATCGCCTCGTTATCTTGCTCAAACAACTCCTTTT
>CALRRW020000016.1:0-10595 GCA_943370695.1 Comamonas sp. lk
CCAAATTTTCAGCATACAGATTAAACACCTGCTCAAATGAACGGGTATCTCCATTTCGGATATTCTCTATAAGTTGATTGTCGGTTGGAGTGAACACAAAAGGCTATTTTTGTGCAATATACATGCTATCCATTAAATCACTTTAATATATAGACAACTCAAATCGCTTTTACCCCTATTGAAGTGAAAAAAGACTACGAAAGGGCCAGTTTGCTTTTGTATTTACCATATGCAAAATAAATAATGAGTCCAAAGGCGAGCCAAATCATAAAGGCGGCCCAGTTGGTAAAGTTAAGTTGCGTCATGAGGTAAAAGTTGGTGATCATTCCCAATACCGGAATGGTAGAATACCTTTTGATAAACGAAAGAATGCTGAGGAGGATAAACAATAACCAAAACAAGAAGATGGGAATGTTCTCCGGGTTTGTGAAATCGAAAGTTTGTGAATCGCTGTAGACAATAAACACAAAAAGCGAAATTAAACACAACAGCGGAATGAGGATGCGCCCGCTAAAATAGGGAACTTTAAATCCGGAGTGATTTTCGTTTTTGTGGTTTTGCATTTGAATAACCCCGGCATTCACCACCACAAAGGCAAACAATGTTCCGATGCTTGATAAGTCTGTTACTTCTTTGAGGTTTAAAAATAAAGCGGGCACGGCCACAAAAAATCCCGTGACGATGGTGCTGAAAGCGGGCGTTTTAAATTTGGGGTGAATGGCACTGAAACGTTTGGGCAATAATCCATCGCGGCTCATGCTCATCCAGATTCGCGGTTGTCCGTTTTGGAAAACCAATAATACGCTGGCCATGGCAATGACAGCACTCACTGCTACTATTCCACTCATCCAGTTTACATTGATTAAGGCAAAAGCATGCGCCAAAGGGTCGCCTACAGCAAGGTCTTTATAGCTCACCAAACCGGTAAGGGTAAGTGCAATTAAAATATACAATACGGTACAAATAATCAGTGATGCCATCATGGCTTTGGGTAAATCACGCTTGGGGTCCTTACACTCCTCGGCTGTTGTAGCCAGTGCATCAAAACCAATATATGCAAAAAATACGGAGGCCACACCTTGTAAAATCCCTTTAAATCCGTTAGGTGTAAACGGGCTCCAGTTTTCGGGATTTACATAAAATGCTCCAACAATGATGACCAACACTATCACGCATAATTTAAGGGCAACAAAATAATTACCTACGGTTTTGGTTTCGTGAACTCCACGGTAAATTAAGGCAGTTATGGCAAATACAATTGCCAATGCAGGCAAATCGCAAATAAGTTTGAATCCAAACATCTCGGGAGCGGTTTGCCAGGCTACCATTTGTTCCTGAACATAGTGTGATATTTCGGCTCCCCTTTCGGCTCCGCTCAATGGGACAGAGGCTTGGCTCATAAGGTTTGTGGCTTCGATAAAACCGTTTTTTGCACTTAAATAATCCATGCATAAATACTCAGGAATGTGGAGGCCGATTCCTTGCATTAAGCCTGTAAAATAATCACTCCAACTGATGGCTACCACAATATTTCCAATAGCATATTCTACAATCAGGGCCCAGCCAATAACCCAGGCAATAATTTCACCAAATGCAGCATAAGCATAGGTGTAGGCGCTTCCCGAAATGGGAATGCTGCTGGCAAATTCGGCATAACTCATGGCTGAAAACGAACAGGCAAATGCAATAAAAATAAACAGGAATACCACTGCCGGTCCGCCTGCCGCACTTGCATTTCCGATGGTGCTGAATATACCGGCACCAATAATGGCAGCAATTCCCAACGATGTTAAATCGCGTAACGATAACGTCTTTTTGAGTTTGTGTTCGCTTAGTTCATTTGCATCAGCTTCACCTTGAATCTGTGCAATGGTTTTTTTGCGGAATAAAGAATTGCTCACAGGTTATAATATTTTAGAGAGCAATATAAGGAAGTAGGTAAGAAATTCAAGTAGGCGGTAGGTGATTTCAAAATGCTGGTTAAGCTGACTAGGATATTTTTTTGCCAACCTTTGCGTCACAACCACATGCACCGGTTTCGCACGAATGTCCCTTAGCACTTTTGTAAATGCTGCGTGCAACATATATAACCGCTAATGTTACAATACCTATTACAATGATTGTTTGTGTGTTCATGCTTTTATTGTCTTTCGAGCGTTTGTCCCTGGTCCGTAGTCCACTGAGTTTCTCGTTGAGAGGGATTCTCCGGAGGAAATTGCCTACTAATAACTTGCGACTCCAATCTTCCTCGGCTCGTACTTCGCAGCCATTTCGGCTATCGCTTTGATATGCTCAGGTGTAGTGCCGCAGCATCCACCCAAGATATTCACCAGGCCTTCTTTGCAAAACTCTTCTACCTGTTTCATCATCGCGTTTGGACTTTGGTCGTATTGTCCCATTTCGTTTGGCAACCCAGCATTCGGATAAGCGCTCACAAAAAAGCTCGACTTATTTGCCAGCACTTGTAAATAGGGTCTGAGTGCTTCGGCCCCCAATGCACAGTTTAATCCAATGCTCAACAACGGAACATGTTCCATTGAAATTAAAAAGGCTTCTGTTGTTTGTCCCGAAAGGGTACGGCCGGATGCATCGGTAATGGTTCCCGAAATCATGATGGGGTAGGTTTTGCCGATTTCGTCAAACAATTCCTGGGCGGCATACAATGCTGCTTTCGCATTCAGGGTATCAATAATGGTTTCGAACAAAATAATATCAACTCCTCCCTCAATTAAGGCTTTGCATTGTGCTTTAAAAGCAATCACCAATTCATCAAAAGTTACGCCCCTGAATCCTGGGTCGTTTACATCAGGTGAAATGGAAGCTGTTTTATTTGTGGGGCCGCATGAGCCGGCAACAAAACGTGGTTTATCGGGATTTTTAGCCGTGTATTCATCGGCAACTTCTCTCGCAATTTTTGCTGATTGAAAATTGATTTGGTATACCCAATCTTCACCCAAACCATAATCAGCTTGTGCAATGGTGGTTCCGCTAAAGGTATTGGTTTCAATAATATCGGCACCTGCTTCAAAGTATTCGGCATGAATGGCTTTAATCACGTCAGGGCGTGTAATGGAAAGCAAGTCATTGTTCCCTTTGAGCGAATGGGTGTGGTTTTTTAACGCATCATTTCTGAAATCACTTTCTTCAAGTTTATAGCGTTGAATCATCGTGCCCATTGCACCATCCAATATCAGTATGCGTTTGTTTAAATGTTCGTAGATATTCATCAAAAGGGAAATTTATCACACAAAGATAATCTTTAGGAGTTGAAATGCATGAAAGAGGGTAAATGCCTTTGGGCTGCCTGGATTTTTTCTTAAACCGGTTCCTTTTGTTCACTAAAACCCACCCTGCCTCAATAACAGTGGGTTTAAGTATTCAAAAGTATTATGGGCAATATTAGCAGAAGATGAACAGACATTGGCCACTATCTATCCTAATCCATTTACATCAGAATACACCGTAAACATTACAACAAAATCTGGATGGTCATTCAACAATTGAGTTGGTGGATATTTGAGGTAAAAACTACGAAAACAAAACCTGTAGAATAAATTACCCAATACTCAATGGCCGCTGTGCAGCAATACAGCTTTGTTATTTGTTGCCTGGATATTTGTTTTAATATATGTTGGCTTATGTAGGAAATAGGCTATTTCATCATGCGTATTATTAAAACATTAAAATTTACTTAATTTAGTTCTCAGAAAAAAAATTAATAAGATTTTAACAAAAAATTATGGAAACAACTTTACATCAAAAAGTAGCGAGACTATTTCGTTATCTGGTTTGTTTTTTTGCTGTTACGTTTGCCTTTACGCAAGTATATGCTCAAGCGTTAACAGGAGTAAAAACAATTCCTGGAGATTATTCAACAATTGCGTTGGCGGTTGCCGACTTGAATGCCAACGGTGTTGGAACGGGCGGAGTTACATTTAACATTGCAGGCGGATATACTGAAACAATCACTGCGGCACTTATGGTAACAGCCACAGGTACATTAGCCGACCCAATTGTGTTTCAAAAAAGCGGGGGTGGAGCTAATCCCTTGATCACCGCATATGTTGGTACCCAATTGGCCAGTTCAGCTACCACTATTGATATCATGTGGGGGTTTGTTGGTTCTGATTATGTGACGATTAACGGTATTGATTTGCTTGATCCGGTATCAAACACAACGGCAACAACAACCATGGAAGCGGGGTATGGCTTTTATAAAGCGAGTGCTACAGATGGAGCTAATAATAATACTGTTCAAAACTGTGTGATTACGCTCAATCGTAACAACTCTACAACATCTACAGGACCGCGCTCTAATGCCGCAGGATCTGTTGGTATTGAGTTGATGGCTTGTACGCCCACTACTGTAGGAACCACTATTACGGTAACTACAGTGTCCGGAGCTAGTTCCAATAACAGGTTTTATGGTAACACAATTCAAAATGTAAATTTTGGAATAGCGCTGAGTGGATTTGCAGCTGCATCTCCGTTTACCTTAGCCGATTTGAACAATGATATTGGCGGAACATCTGCTTTAACAGGAAACACCATTATTAATTTTGGAGGGGGAACAGGAGCAACCGCTCAATGTGGTGCTGTGTTTATTAACAACCAATGGAGTTCAAATATTTCATATAATACAATCAATAATAATACAGGTGTAGGTGTGCCTCATCCGGCAACCAATAGAGGTATATGGTTGTTTGCCTCATCAGTTGGAGCAAGTTGTAATGTAACCCACAATATTATTACAATAGAGGCGGGTGCTAATGTTGGTGCCAATAACTGGTGTGTGGATATGGAAATGGCTCAAACGGGAGCTAACGGAAATACCATTAATGTAAACAACAATCAATTTTTAAATTGTAAAGTAACTGCTGCAAGTTCAGCATTTTTTACAGCGGTGTGGTTAAATACAGGCGCTGCTGTTGTGAATGTAAACGATAATTATATATACGGATTTAGTTATGCCGGAACGAGCACAACAGAAGTTATCCTAAGTCAATTGGCTTGTGGTACGCTGAATATTTTAAACAACACCATTGACTCTACAGTATTAACAGGTGCAACAGGAGCAGGAACACATTACAATATAGGGGTAACAACAGCACCAACTGTTGCTATCAATATTAATAACAATATGGTTACGCGTACAACACTTACAACAGCTGGTGCTGGAGGTAAAACATTGTATGGAATTTATTACAGTGGAGCTACTCCAATTACAAATATTTTGGACAATACAGTAAATGAAATTACACGTAATGGAACAACCGGTGGAACAACTATTGGGATTTACCAAGCGGGAGGTTCCAATGGGACGTCAACCACCACTGTAAAACGAAATACTGTAAGTAATATAACTATTTCAGGTACAGGAGTTACTTCTGCAATAAATGGTATTCAAGTATCAACTGGAACAATTATTTGTGATAGCAATACAGTTTTTAATCTTGTTAATGCTAAAACTACAGGAACTGGAACTGTTTACGGAATATACGATATATCAGCCCCTAATAATGAAAAATTTAACTACAATGTTGTTTATAATGTTAGTACAGTTGGCACAGGGAATTGTTATGGTATGAACATGTTTACAACAACTGGTGTGCGAACCGTTTCTTTTAATACTATTTACAATATTTCGGGGGCTGGTATTGTAAGTGGAATCGCTCAACAATCTAGTTCACCAAGTATTTTTAACAACAAAATATATGATATCACTACATCAAGCACAACTGCAGTAGCTTCTGGCATATTGTTATCCTCAACGGGTTCTGCCTCAGCACGTATTTATAATAACCTAATTTCAGGTATTACAGCCCCATTTTCAAATGGAGGAGCCACATCAACTGTGCGTGGTATTTCCTTTACACTCACATCAGTAACTACAACACTTGGTGTGTATAATAATACAATTTATTTAAGTGGAACATCAAGTGGCGCTGATTTTTCATCGGCAGGAATTTTTCATACATACAGTGTTACAGCAACTTCGGCAAGTCTTGATTTGCGTAATAATGTTATTATAAATAATGTAGTGCCCAAAGGAGCATTAGGGAAATCAGTTGCGTTGTGGCGCTCGGCAGCCACCGATTTGAATAATTTTAATGCCATTTCCAATCGCAATTTATTTTATGCAGGTACACCCAGTGCTACGAGTTTAATTTATTTTGATGGAACAAACTCTGATCAAACATTAGCTACTTATCAGACTCGGGTTGCACCAAGAGACTCGGCCTCAGTTACCCAATTGCCTGTCTTTATCAGCACTGTAGGTAGCTCTCCTAATTTTTTACAATTAGATACAACTATTGCAACTGAAATAGAAGCTACTGCTAGAAACATTGCAGGAATTACAATAGATTTTAAAGGTAATATTCGCGCGGGCAATGCAGGTTATAGTGGTTTATCAGGTGCTCCAGATATGGGAGCGCACGAAGCCAATCATGTGGGTATGATTGTCAATAAAATGTATTTTGATTCGGCCAATGTTGACCAAAGTATAGGAATTGTTCCATCAGGATCAATTAATAATGCGATTATTCGTGTAAGGGTATATGTTAATAAAGGCTATGAAGCACTTGAAGCAACATCTCTTAAATTATCAACTTCAGGCACTTCAAATCCTGCTGATATTACCAATGCTAAAGTGTATTTCACAGGGGCGGATAGTGTATTTTCAACCACATCATTGTTTGGTAGCACCCCTACTCCATCGGGTAGCTTTTATGTTACAGGATCGAAAAGATTAGCATTAGGTGTCAATTATTTTTGGGTGAGTTATGACATCAGTAGTGGGGCTAGTGGTGGAAATATGATTGATGCAAGTGCTGATAGTATTGTATTGAGTGGTATCAATTATGGGTTTTTGAACGGTGACCCAGTTGGTAATCGCATCATACAAGCACCTTTAAATGGAAATTATGAAGTTGGTTCAGGACGTACTTATCCCTCACTTACTGCAGCCGTGTCTGATTTAACAGCGTTGGGCGTTACAGGTCCTGTTACTTTTATCCTCAAAGATGCATTGTATGATTCGCTAACTACGGGTGAAGTGTTTCCGATTGTTGTTACCAACTATCCGGGCTCATCACCTATTAATACCGTTACCATTAGACCTGACCTAGGTGTAGCGGCAACCATTTCAAGTGCAATTACTACTTCAACAATTGATTTAAATGGTGTTTCAAATATTATTATTGATGGTCGCCCAGGTGGATCAGGAGGGTTTGTATTGGGTAGTAATTTAATTATTCAAAATAAGAACGCCACTGCGGCAGCTATTCGATTGTTCAATGACGCTGACTCAAACAGTATTGTGTATGCCGATTTGCGTGCCGCGAATAGTACTGCTGCAGGTAATGCAACTGCAGGTGTTTTAAATATCGGAATAACAAACGGTACCAATGGAAACGATAACAATATTATCCGTCATTGTGATATTCATGAATCATCAGGAGGTTTTCCTGCAGTGGGTGTTTCATCAATCGGAACGATTACCACAGCTGCAATGAATAACGATAACAATACAATTGATAGCAATCATATTTATAACTATTTTCATGCAACCGCAGCAACAACTGCTGTATATATTGGACTTAATAACAATAATTGGAAGGTAAACAACAATCATTTTTATCAAACAGATCCCCGTACTTATACTGGTACTGCAACCAATCGCGTATTGTGGATTACACCCAACACAGCCAGTTTAACTTCAGCAAGTGGTTTTGAAATCCACAACAACTTTATTGGTGGTAGTGATTCGACAGGTGCCGGAGTATACGACATTGGAGGAACTACTGCACATTTGTTTACGGCCATGGATATTTCTGTTGGCTTGGGTGCAGCAACCAGTATCCAAAATAATACCATCACCAATTTTAATGACTCAAGTGCCAGTGCCGGTTCGGTTGCTTTTGTTGGAATAAACATGGTAAACGGAAATGTAAATTGTGGAACTGTTGCCGGCAATACCATTGGTTCACGAACCGTAAATGGAGCCATTACATTTACCACTACATCGACTACTATTGGTGGTGTAATGGGAATACGTACAGCAGGAGGAACTACTAACACATACAATATTTCTAATAATACAATAGGTGGTATCGATTTGTATGGTAATATAACCACAACCGCTCCCGAATTTTTTGGAATCAATGCTTCGGGTGGAGCAACGGTGAACCTTACCAATAACCTTATTGGTGATACAACCCTCATGAACAGTATACAGATAATAACAAATAGCTATACTTCGGCAACTGCCCAAAGGGTATCCGGTATTTTTTGTAATCCAGCAGCTGTAACGGCACATACTATATCAGGAAATACTGTTGCCAATATTGTGAATGCGTATGATGGAACAGGAACACTGGCTTCATGTACTCGTGGTATATATGTTGGTCCAACCGGTACGGGAGCATTTACGGTAACCAATAATATTGTTAAGAATATTTATACAGCATCACGCACCACCGGAACCGGTGTCAACGCAACGTTGTCCGGAATTTGTGTTACAACCACAACAGCCGGTTCAGTTACCGTTTCAGGTAATGTGGTTCACACGTTGATAGCAAGAGATACCACAGTTGATCTTGCTGTTATGGGTACAGGTATTTTTTATTCGGTTGCTGCTGCTGGTGAAAATGAGTTGAGTAGAAATAGTGTACACAGTATACATGCGGTGAGCAATAATCCATCAAGGATTATGAATGGTGTAACATTAGGAGGTGGTAATGCTGTGGTAGCAAACAATATGATACGGATGGGATATGATACATTGGGAAATGCAATTACATCCGGCTACTCAATAAACGGTATCTCTAAAGCCGCTGGTGCAATGAAAATTTATTTTAATACGGTTTATATAGGTGGGACAAATGTTGATGTTACCAATAGTAGAACAAGCGCATTTGCTAGGACAACTACTGGTGTTGATGATGTATCGAATAATATTTTCATCAATGCGCGTCAAAGTGCAAGTTCCGGAGGAGGGGGCCACTATGCTGCTTCACTTAGTTCTACCACTACACTTGGAATGAATTATAACTTATTAAAAGCAGATACTACCGGTATCCTTAATGGAACGGCATATTTATCAATAACCAACTGGAAAGCGGGTTCAGGTGTTGATGCAAATTCAATTTCAGCAGTTTTAAACTTAAAAAATCCTACAGGCGATCGCTCCCTTGTTGATTTGCATATTGATACCAATTTTGCAACACCTATTGAAGCATACGGAGCAAATGTAACTGGTGCGGGAACAACAGTGGATTTTGACGGTGAAACAAGAAGTAGTTTTACTCCCAATGATTTGGGTGCTGACGCTGGTAACTTTACACCAAGTGATATTGCTTCACCGGTTATTGCTTACACCGCCCTTACCAATACTCTTTCAACCTCAGATCGTATACTTACCGCAACAATTACTGATGCAACCGGTGTATATACTGCAGGTGCCAACAGGCCGCGTATTTACTTCAAGAAAATGGCTTTAGGTACATGGTTCTCGGATGCCGGAGTGTTAACTGCTGGAACAGCAAGCAATGGAACGTGGCAATTTACCATCAGCAGCACAACGCTGAGTGGTTTATCGGGCGATGATTCGGTTTATTATTATGTAGTTGCTCAAGATTCTACGATCTTTAATAATTTGGGTTCATTCCCTGGTGGGGCAGAAGGTAGTAATGTAAATACAATCACATCCGAACCAACTCCATTAAGCTATAAAATTATTCCAATTGTTGGTGGAATCACTTATCAGGTAGGTACCGGACAAACCTTTACCAACCTTACCGGTGCCAATGGAATGTTTAACTACCTAAATACTGCCACGTTAAATGGTGATATCACCATTCAAATTACCAGCGATATTGAAGAAACTGGTTTAATTGGATTGAATGAATTATCGGAAATAGGTATTGGAGGATACAAAGTAAGAATTGAACCTGATGCTGCTGTGGTTAGAAATATTGTGGGCTCATACGCTGTTAACTCGGAATCGATAATCAGGTTAAATGGTGCTGATCGGGTGAAAGTTGATGGCAGTTTTGGAGGCTCAGGTCGATACCTAAGGATTATGAACCGCGCTGCTGCAGGTGCAACATTTGCCTTCCAGCAAGATGCCGATAACGATACCCTAGCCAATTGTATTATTGAAGGAATTAATAATACTGCTGCAATGATCAACTTCTGGGCTTCTACCAAAGTAGGTGGTACCGGAAACGATTCGAATGCGGTGATTGGTTGTTTGATACGAGATACCCTAGGAAACGTTACCTCGACTGCCATGCCTAATACGGGCGTGTATTCTCAAACGGCTTTTAGCAACGATTACAATACCGTTGACAACAATGAGTTTGTTAATATTGGCTACAGCTCTATTAACATGAGCACAACCGCAGGAACCTTCTGGACCTTCTCTAACAATAAAACATACCAAACCATCGCCAGAAATGTTGGAATGATTGTATACCAAATTGATGGAGGATCTGATTTATTGATAACAGGAAACAGTATTGGTGGTGCAGCTGCTGATAGAAGCGGACCGGCTATGACTTCGACAGTTGCTTCAATAATTATCAGAATTC
>CALRRW020000017.1:0-10298 GCA_943370695.1 Comamonas sp. lk
CATTATTATGCCGGTATTTGTTTGTTGCGCACAGGAGCTTTTCAGGATGCTATTGACCAATTGGATGATTTTAGCACAACCAACGAACTGATTGCCCCATTGGCAGAAGGTGCTATTGGTGATGCTTATGTGGAGTTGGCTGACTTGGATAAAGCAGCTAAGCACTACATGAAAGCCGCTAAAATGACAAGTAACAAATTAACGTCTCCGGTTTTTTACAAAAAGGCAGGACTGGTTTTTGAAGAGCAAAAAAATTACAAAGACGCAATTGATGCATACACCACAATCAAAACAGACTTTGCTGATGCACAGGAAGCACAGGATATTGATAAGTATATCGCAAGAGCAACCGCTTTGAGCGAAGGCAACTAAACAGATTTTGTTTAAAAGAAAAACCGAAGTCATTGATTTCGGTTTTTTTTATTTAATACACTTAAGAATATGGCAACACATTTAAAAAACCTGTCGACAACCAATTTGGAAGCCGATAAAACATTCAAGAAATTTAGTATTGGGATTGCTGTAGCGGATTGGAACGACACCATTACACACGCTTTAATGAATGGAGCGGTTGATTTTTTAAAAGCAAAAGGGATTAAAGACAAAAATATTCACATCAAATTTGTACCCGGAGCATTTGAGTTGCCATTGGCTGCACAATGGCTTGCTAAACAAAAGGAGATTGATGCGGTAATTACATTAGGTTGTGTTATTCAGGGCGACACACGGCATTTTGATTTTATATGCGATGCCTGTGCGCATGGGGTTATGAATGTAGGATTAGCTACCAATAAACCTGTAATATTTGGGGTGCTTACAACCGATAACCAAAAACAGGCTCAGGAGCGTGCCGGGGGTAAACATGGTAACAAAGGAGTTGAAGCTGCCGAAACGGCTTTGAAAATGTTGCTGGTTAAAGAAGGGATTTAGCAAAGGATTAATTTTAACTTAACCTTACATAGCTTATTATTGCATCTTGATATTCAAAGTTATTCATGCGTAATATCTTATACTTGTTTTTTGCAATCAGTCTGATGGTAACATCGTGCCGGAAAGATTTTGAGGGGGAACCCAATGGTCAATCTTTGCCCGAAACATACACCGTTGTGGATTCGATACACAGAGACCCCAATAATTTATTGTCTACTACTGTAGCGGCAACTTGGTGGGGAGTTTCTGCCAAAGGATTTATCAAAGGATATGAAGTATCAATTGATAACCAGCAAACCTGGCAATTCACACCCAAACAGGCAGGAGTGTTTTTGCTCAACTTACCGGTTGGACAGCAAAGCGGAAACTTACCGATTTATGTGAGGGCTATTGATAATTTGGATCATAAGGACCCGACTCCGGCTGTGATGATTTTTCCGGTAAAAAACAGTGCACCAGTTACGGAAAAGGATGTATTTAATCCCGTACCTGCTAATTCATATCCCATTGTAAAAATTAATTTTATTGCCAGAGATGTGGACGGTATGCTTGACATAAACGAATATGAACTGGTGTTGAATGATACATTATCAACTCCGGTAAAAGTTTCGGCCTCGGCAAGAGATTTGATCGTTGATAATACAACCATCAGCCAATCCCTGCGCATAGAAGCACAAATTGTGGGAGGAGTGTTTACCTCCAATTGCAATATCTACAATACCAATAAAACAATTCCGCTTCCGGTTGTGCTTGCGGGTCTTAAATACGATTCGGCCAATACAATTTATGTGCGCACACTTGACCGCACAAACGCACACTCCAACTGGGTAACGTATGATATATTTATTAAGAAGCCTAAGTCGGATGTAATATTGGTGAATTGCATGACCACCAGTATTAATGCCACACAAAATGTGTATCTGACCACTTTGGGTAAACCAAGCGTTAACATTACCAATATTGAGGTGGTAAGAGGGATTAATAATTCGGCCGGTTTATCGGAATTGTATACAGATGTGCTGACACAACAACGCACCTTTTTATTGTTTAAAAAAATTATTTGGCTTACAGACGACCCCAATACCTTGGCTACTGCTCAGCTTACCACAATTCCGTTTTTTAACAATGGCGGTAAAATGTTTATACAAAGCCAATTTGGTGATGGTTTTCCATTAGAATCGCCAGTTTTGTCTTTTACTCCCATTCAATCCCTTGTTGACCCGCTAACAAATCCAATGTTCACCAACGGGAATTTTAGGATTGACAATACTTGTACGGCTTCATCCCATTTGCCGGGCTGGCCCGTTGTAAAATATAATAATGCTGCACCTATTCAATCCGTAAGACCATTTAATACTTACGAGGTTGCTACGGGTATATTTGAATATGACACCTTAATGAGCTCAGTGTTGAAGGTTCAAACAACCAATATAGGTTCACCTTATTGGAGTGGAGTATCGGTAGTAATGAGCAAACGAATCAAAACCACAAATGCAGAAACAGACATGATTATTACAAGTTTGCCAATGCAGTTGATGGATGCGAATACCAATGTTGATAGTTTATTCAGAAAAGTATTTGTTGACGAATTAGCATTTTGATGAAAACGATTGTTTTGTTTGCTTCCGGTAGCGGCACCAATGCCGATAATATTTGTCACTATTTTGCAGCACATACCGATGTAAAAGTGGTAGCGTTATTTTGCAATAATCCGGAGGCAGGTGTGATTGCTAAAATGGAGAAATGGCAAGTTCCTGTGGAGCTCTTCACCAAAAAGCAGTTAAATGATGCAGATTATTTTTTGCCACTCATACAACAATACAACCCCGATTTAATTGTGCTTGCCGGTTTTTTATTGCTGGTGCCTTCTTATTTGGTTCAGCAATACCCTAATCGTATGATCAATATTCACCCGGCATTATTACCAAAATTTGGCGGAAAAGGAATGTACGGTCATCATGTGCATGAAGCGGTGCTTACGCAAAAAGAAAAGGAGCATGGTATTACTATCCATCTGGTGAATGAACGGTTTGATGAAGGGGCACACTTGTTTCAACAATCATTTGTTGTTACACCTATTGACTCACTGGAGTCGATTGCCACTAAAATTTCGTTACTGGAAATGACACATTTCCCCAAAGTGATTGAGCAGTACTTGGCTAATAATTAAGCCTCTTTTATTTTTTTCTCAATCAATGAAGTAGAAAATCCCGGAATAAAATCAATGGTTTGAACGCTCCCGCCTTTGGCCGTTACAATATCATAACCTACAATATTTTCGGCTTTATAGTCGCTGCCTTTTACCAAAACATCGGGCTGCACCATTTTAATAAGTTCGTATGGTGTTTGGTCACCAAATAAAATGACAGCATCAACAAATTCAAACGAAGCCAGGATTAGCATGCGTGAGTATTCGTCCTGTATGGGGCGGTGCGGTCCTTTTAACGCACTGACAGAAGCATCGGTATTGACCCCAATAATTAACCTGTCGCCAAGATCCCTGGCTTTTGCCAGATAATCTACATGGCCTCTATGTAACAAATCAAATACACCATTGGTAAATACAACTTTTTCACCTCCCTCATTCCACACCTTAATTTTGTGTAACAACATTTCGGGTGATGTACATATTTTGTTTTGAATGAATTCAGAATGAGTTGGCATATTTAAGCTGTAAAATGTGTGTGCAAAATACAATTAGTTTTTAAGATAGAGACAGACCCTGGAGGCAAATGAGAAAATATCTAATTTCGAATATCGAAATAAATGAAAATATTGAAATAGGGTAAAAAGAAAAGATGATGTACAGCGGGGATGTTTTATAATTGAGAATTTATACTTTTTCGAAATTTGTGATTCGAAGTTAAATAGTTGAATGTTGGGGTGTTCCTTTTTTCTGTTGTTGTGCCAGTACTAATAATGAACAAACAGCACCAATGGCCAATAATAATATCATTTGAACACCATGTACAATGGTTGCATAGGCAATTCCATCAGCCTGTGCTACGCCATATAGTAATAGTGCCTGCATTACCGCAAAATGGTATGTTCCGGCTCCAGCTCCAGGTGCGGGAATAATCATTCCCAACGAACCGATAACAAATACAGTGAGGCAATCTGTAAAGCTGAGGTGAGCAGTTGCTTCCATTGCAAACAAACAGAAGTACATCATCAATACGTAACAAAGCCAGATAGCAATGGATAAGGCCAAAAATAAGGCTGGGCTTTTAACTTTTCGGATACTTAATAACCCTTCGCCAAATCCTTTTACCAAACCCATTATTTTAATGAACAGGGGATGAGTTGCCAATTTTTTACGGATAACAAACAGGATCAAGCAGAATGCAATACCTGCCAACAGTAATATTATTTTCAAACTTGGTCCAGTTGACGTTTCGGTTCCTGACTGAAGCGCTGTTGAAACAAAATTGCTTAGCAAGTCGAATTGTAAAAAGAACACAGCAACTAGCATAAGCAATAGAATGATCATATCGAAAAGACGCTCGGTAACAACTGTTCCCAGAGATTTGTTGATGGGTAAATCATTGGTTTTGTTTAAGGCAGCGCAACGTGAAACCTCACCGGCACGTGGAATGATGTAATTCATCATGTAGCTTATCATGACGGAATAAAAACTGTTTTTTGCAGATACATTGTACCCCATAACCTCATACAACATTTTTGCACGAAAGGCCCGTATATAATGACTGAATATGGAAATGGACATTCCTGCAGCGATCCACCAATAGTTGGTGTGTTGAAACTTCAAGAGCAAATCGTTCCAATCAGTACCTTTAAACACAAAATAGAGAAACGATATCCCTATCAGGCCAATGATACCATATTGAATAACTGATTTTAGCTTATTGCTCAAGATAACAATTTGTTGTTTTGATCGGGATAGATGGCAATAGGCTGGTGTTTTTTAGCCTCCTCAAATTCCATTGAGCAATAGGAAATAATGATTAAATAATCACCTACTACACCCTTACGGGCTGCAGGTCCGTTTAAGCAAATAACACCCGAGTTGCGTTCGCCCTTAATAATGTATGTTTCCAGGCGTTCGCCATTGCTCACGTTTACCACCTGTACTTTTTCATTTTCAATCATATTTGCAGCTTCCATTAATGCTTCATCAATGGTAATACTGCCCACGTAGTGTAGCTCGGCTTGTGTAAGCTTGGCTCGGTGGATTTTGGATTTTAAAACTTCTATATTCATAAAAAGCGAGGCAAATGTAGGGCAAAATTTCAGAATCCCCCGATTTGTCACATCAAACATGATTAAAATCCATTAAAACAAAGATATTGCACCCATGAATTTGATGCTTTCGCTTGACCCTCAATTGGCTAAAAAGAACATTACCTACCACGATAAGCTGTTGCTGATTGGTTCGTGTTTTTCGGATAATATTGGTGCGAAACTGCGAGAAGCAAAGTTTAATGTTTTGTATAATCCTGCTGGAATTGTATTTGATCCATTGAGTTTGGCAACGCATTTAATAGACTATTCAACGCAAAAACAATATGGTGAAGCCGATTTGTTTGAAGACAATGGGTTGTGGCATAGCTGGTATCATCATTCGGATTTTTCAAGTCCGCAAAAAGAACAAACCCTGGGTTTAATTAACAAGGCTATTGATACAGCCCACCGGCAATTACAATCTGCCTCTCATCTTTTTATCACACTTGGAACGGCCTTTTCTTATAATCTTATTGAACAGAAGATAGCCGTTGCCAATTGTCATAAGGCGCCAAAGAGTTGGTTTGAGAAGCGATTGCCTGAGATTGGCGAAATGGTTGTGGCGTTGCAAAAAGGTATCGATGCGGTTCAATTATTAAACCCAGGCATCGAAATAGTGTTTACGGTGAGTCCAGTAAAACACATCAGAGATGGTATTGTTGAAAACAGCAGGAGTAAGGCTCGTTTGCTGGAGGTAGTTCATGAGCTTGCAGGGAATCGTGCGAATTGCTCCTATTTCCCGGCTTACGAGTGGGTAAATGATGTATTACGGGATTATCGTTTTTATGCTGCGGATATGGTCCATCCCAATGAGCAGGCGGTTGGTTTTATTTTCGAACAGTTTAGCAAATCATTCTTTAATGGTGAAACTCTTCGGTTAATGAATGAGGTATTACAAATTGTTTCGGCCAGAAAACACAAACCATTGCATGCAGACACACCTGCCCACCTGCAATTTTTGAAAACATTCCGGGCAAAAACAGCCGCATTGAAATCCGTGTTACCTGTCTTGGATATGGATGAAGAGTTAGAATATTTTAGCAATGAGTAGTTACGCAAAACTTAAAACTGCTGCATGTTTCTGCGTTTCTCTTCCATCCAGGTATTTTTCCCTTTTGATTTATAAGAGTTATGAGGTTTTTTAGGTTCCCGGTAGCGAGTCGGGCTGCAGCTAAAAACGATTAAAACCATTAGTGCAAGTACAAATTTTATATTTCGAATCTTCATTTTTTAATACTTATTCTAAACTACAAGTTATAAAAACTAAGTGTAAAATCCAAAAGAGGATTGTTTTAAGGGTTTAAAGTTTTTTTTACGAGAAGAAAAATGACAAGATTGGTGTTATAATAAAACAAGGATCAGGCAAATCTATTCATTGGATACTTGTATCTTGCATATTGTTTAAATATATTTGAACATATTTAAACAGGCATGAATTTTTTTTCGATTTCGCAACTTCAGCAACTTTCGGGAGTGAAGGCACATACTATTCGTATTTGGGAACAACGCTACAATGCACTTACACCGCAACGCTCGGAAGGAAACACCAGATACTATGATGCTGCACAACTAAGGCGTTTGCTCAATATTGTAAGTTTATCCAACATGGATTACAAGATTGCTGATTTGTGTGTGATGTCTGATAAGCAATTGTTTAGCCTGCTGGATGTGCTGGTACAAACCAAAAAACTTGAGGATACAACAGATGAGTATTTTGTTTCTCAACTTATTGCGGCAGGGATTTATTATGATGAAGCTTATTTTGAAAAAATATTTTCGAATGCGGTATTGCGATTTGGGATAAGAAATACCTATGTAAAAGTAATTTATCCAATGCTTTGGCGTGTGGGAATGATGTGGGCAAACGACAGCCTTTCATCATCCCAGGAGCATTTTATCAGCAATGTAATCCGTCAGAAATTGTTTTCGGCAATTGATGCATTGCCACCACCCAAAACAAAAGCAGAAACGTGGTTGCTTTTTTTGCCGGAAAATGAATTTCATGAAATCGGACTGTTGTTTGCACATTATCTTATCAGGCAGGCAGGTAAAAAGGGGATTTATTTGGGAAGCAATGTTCCAATCGACACATTGTCGAGTGCAATCAGAGAAGTAATCCCTGATCATATTTTATTCTTTTGGGTACACAATGATTTTGCAGAAAATGCACAGCGCCTGCTCCAAAAGTTGAGCGAGAGATGCGGTAAAGCTCAAATCCACATATCGGGTAATCAAATATTGATTGACCAGTTAAAATTGGAAAAGAGCATGCATTGGTTAAAGTCGATTGAAGACTTGGAAAAAGAATTAAAAACTATTGTT
This sequence comes from Comamonas sp. lk, assembly GCA_943370695.1. Lineage (GTDB taxonomy): Bacteria > Bacteroidota > Bacteroidia > UKL13-3 > UKL13-3 > UKL13-3. The sequence goes on from CALRRW020000017.1 coordinate 7,495, forward strand.
TAAATAAATTGTAATAGATATAAACAAACAACATGTCAAAAATAGCCGTCATTGGTTCAGGATTCTCAGGATTAAGTGCTTCAGCCTATCTGGCAGCGGCAGGACATGATGTATTCGTATTTGAAAAAAATGCACAAGCTGGGGGAAGGGCCACTCAGTTTACAACCCCTTCGGGTTATGTTTATGATATGGGGCCAAGTTGGTATTGGATGCCCAATGTGTTTGAACAGTTCTTCAGAGATTTTGGCTATTCCGTATCTGATTTTTACACACTCAAATTGCTCAGTCCTTCCTTCGATATTGTTTTTGGAAAGGATGATAAAATGAGTGTTCCGGCCGACTTTGAAGAATTATGTGTATTGTTTGAATCACTTGAAAAGGGAGGCGCTGCCCAACTCCGTAAGTTTATGGACGAGGCGGCTTATAAGTACTACACGGGAGTTGAAAACCTGGCACAAAAACCAGGTTTGTCCCTTGCAGAGTTTGCCGATGTCAACTTACTGAAAGGAGTAATGCGTTTGCAGGTGTTTTCATCCTTGAGCAAACATGTGAAAAGATATTTTTCCCATCCCAAACTTGTTGCGCTGATGGAGTTCCCTGCATTGTTTCTGGGAGCAATGCCCGAAAACATTCCTGCATTGTACAGTCTGATGAATTATGCGGGATTAAAGCTGGGCACCTGGTATCCTATGGGTGGATTTGGTAAAGTAATAGATTCAATGAAACAGGTTGCGGAACAAAATGGAGCAACCTTCTGGTTTAACAGTGGGGTTCAAAAAATTGAAGTGAAAAACAATAAGGTAATGGGAGTTGTGGTGAATGGTAAACTATTTGAATGCGATGCAGTAGTTGCTTCTGCCGATTACCATCATGTGGAAAGCGAGTTGCTTTCGGAGCAATACAGAAATTATGATGAAACCTATTGGGCGAAAAAAACGTTTGCGCCATCTTGTTTGATTTTTTACCTGGGCATTAATAAACAAATACCATCACTGCAGCATCATACGTTGTTTTTTGATGAAGATATATTGACTCATTCGAAAGAAATTTACCATAACAAAAAGTGGCCCACCAAGCCTTTGTTTTATGCATGCTGTCCTTCTAAAACGGATGACGGTGTTGCTCCAAAGGGACATGAAAATCTCTTTTTGCTGATGCCGATTGCTACCGGACTAGACGATTGTGAAGCCACACGCGAACAGTATTTTGAGGTAATGATGGAACGTTTTAAAAAACATACAGGTGAAGATTTGCGGCCATACATTGATTATAAAAGAAGCTATTGTGTGGAGGATTTTGTTACAGATTACAATTCGTATAAGGGTAATGCCTATGGACTTGCCAATACCTTGATGCAAACAGCCATTCTAAAACCTAAAATCAGAAATAAACGAATAAAGAATCTTTTTTATACCGGCCAGCTTACGGTACCGGGTCCGGGTGTTCCTCCCTCAATTATATCCGGAAAAATTGTAGCACAAGAATTAATGAAACAACTAAACCCCATGCACCATGAAGTCGCTGTTTGATGAAGTTTCGATACAGTGCAGCAAACTCACCACGCGTAGGTATAGCACGAGTTTTTCATTGGGCATTTATTTTCTCAATAGCAGATTGCACAATCCTATTTATTCGGTTTATGGTTTTGTTCGTTTTGCAGATGAAATAGTAGATAGTTTTGAAGGGTACGATAAAAGATATTTGCTCGATAAATTTAAGCGTGATACTTATGAGGCGATTGACAACCGTATTTCGCTCAATCCTATCCTAAATGCCTTTCAGCAGGTGGTTAACAAGTATCAAATAGAACGTGAACTGGTTGACACCTTTTTGCGGAGCATGGAAATGGATTTGGAAAAAACCGAATATTCTCAAGTTAATTACGAACAATATATTCTTGGATCGGCAGAGGTTGTGGGTTTGATGTGTCTCCATATTTTTACGGAGGGCGATAAACAAATGTATGCGGAGTTAAAGCCATACGCTATGAAATTGGGAGCAGCTTTTCAAAAAATAAACTTTTTGCGTGACCTTAGAGTGGATTATCAGATATTGGGCAGAACATATTTTCCCAATGTAGATATGAGCAGCTTTAATAATCAGGTGAAACGAGAAATTGAACACGAAATTGAAATTGATTTTAAGGAGGCATTGCAAGGAATTAAGCTACTTCCGGCTTCTTCCAAGAGTGGTGTTTACCTGGCCTATGTATATTATTATTCATTGTTCAATAAAATAAAAAATGTGCCGGCACATAGCATTTTATCAACCCGCATCAGGGTAAGTAATGGCGAAAAATTCGGTTTGATGATTAACAGTATTTTTCAATCAAAACTGAACATGGTATGAAGACGTTAAAAGCGGTTTTGTTGTTGAGTGTTTTATGGGTTGCAGAACATATTGCAGCTTCACCGCCATACGAGGAGGTAAGAACATTGTACCGGAAGGCTGCTGTGGAAGAAAAATCGTGCAGGCGTTTGATTTCTTTATTACGACCTTACAATCCTAAAAACAATCCGCTTTTATCAGGATATAAAGCCTGTGCAACCATGATGTTGGCTAAATACACCTTGAATCCAATTGATAAACTGGCAAATTTTTCGGAGGGGAAGGAATTGCTTGAACATGCGGTTGCTGCCGATAACAAAAGTATTGAGCTTCGTTTTTTGCGGTTTTCGGTGCAAACAGAGTCTCCTGCTTTTTTGGGATACCGCAAGGATATTGATGAGGATAAATCCGTTTTACTCAAATCCGTTAGTTCTCTTAAAGACAACCAGCTCAAACAGTTAATTGTTTCTTTTTTA
>CALRRW020000018.1:0-10244 GCA_943370695.1 Comamonas sp. lk
CTAGATACGCAAATTATACACAATATTCCCGTAGACGCATTAACCGGAGCCATCAGTGTTCCCATTTACCAAACGTCCACTTTTGTACAGGAATCTCCGGGGGTACACAAAGGATTCGATTATTCACGCAGCAACAATCCTACCCGCCAGGCAGCCGAAAACCTGGTTACCCAACTGGAGGAAGGCGATGCCGGATTCGCCTTTGCAAGCGGACTGGCTGCAATTGATGCAGTGCTTAAACTTCTTAAAAGCGGTGATGAAATTGTTGCCTGCGATGATATTTACGGAGGTTCGTTCCGCATCTTCACCCATATTTACGAAAAATTTGGTGTAACTGTAAAATATGTTGACACCACCGATATTCAAAACATCATTGATGCAGTATCTGAAAACACAAAATTCATTTGGGTAGAAACGCCTACCAATCCTACCCTTAAAATTTCGGATATCAGGGCCATCGCAGCTATTGCCAAAACAGTGGATGCCTTGCTTGTGGTAGACAATACGTTTGCTTCACCCATCCTGCAACAACCGCTTACCATTGGAGCGGATATAATCATTCACAGCGCCACCAAATATTTAGGTGGACACTCTGATATTATTGCGGGCGTAGTGATTACCAAAACACCTGAATTGAGTGAAAAAATAAAATTCATCCAAAATTCTTCGGGCGCTGTGTTGGGGCCGTTTGATTCATGGTTGCTGATACGTGGTATCGAAACACTTGCTTTGCGTGTGCACAAACATGCCGACAATGCACAAAAAGTAGCGAACTTCTTAAACACACAACCGTTTATTGATAAGCTATATTACCCGGGATTAGCCGGCCACCACAACCACCATATTGCCCAAAAACAACAAAGTGCATTTGGAAGTGTGATTTCATTTTCGCTCAAAGAAGATACGATTGCCGCGGCCGAACAATTTGTAACAAGTACTGAACTTTTTAAACTGGCCGAAAGTTTAGGCGGCATCAAAAGTTTAATCTGCCACCCCGCACAAATGACCCACAAATCCATCCCTGCCGAAAAAAGGAAAGCTTCGGGCATCCAGGATTCATTAATCCGGTTATCGGTGGGATTGGAAGATGCCGATGATTTGATTGCCGATTTGAAACAGGCCTTTTCAAAAGCACAACAACACACTCCGGCTTCGCTCAATGTGACTGCAACAAGTAATTAATTGACACTTCCAGTGTCAATTAATTAAAAAAACAACAAGGTTGTCATATTGAGCGGAGCCGAAATGTGACAACCTACAATCATACAGACCTAAAAGTGAACAACGAAATCAACAACTTAAAAATCGTTCCGGTATTTGAAACCAAACACTCGTTTATGGTTTTTCCGGAAGACATGAATTATGCAGGAACCCTCTTTGGAGGGAAGGTACTTGCGGAAATGGACCTCACAGCGTTAAAGGCTGCACGAAGAATACTATACGGAACAGCATGTAATGGAGCGGTAACGGCAAGTTTAAACAAAGTAGATTTTAAACGACCTGCACATTTGGGCGACATCATTGAACTCAATGCACATATCTGCAAGTTGGGCCGAACCTCCATTGAAATTTATGTTCATGTTTCCAAGGAGAACCATTTGGGTGAGGTTGAAACTATTTGCGATGCAACGTTTGTTTTTGTTTCGCTGAAAGAGGGTGTGCCACATCCTCACAATTGTATGCTTGCCAACAATCAACAAACTAATTTAAACTAACATGACAAAACAAAAACTCAATATAGGATTATTTGGCTACGGCTGCGTTGGCAGTGGCTTATACGAAGTGTTAAAACGCACCCCAAATTTTAATGCCGAAATCGTAAAGATTTGTGTGAAGGATCAAACCAAACAACGGAATATTCCTGCCCATCATTTTACGTATGATAAAAACGATTTGCTGAATGACCCAACCATCAATGTAATTGTGGAGCTGATTGATGATGCTGATGAAGCACATACAATTGTAACCTCAGCTTTGCAAAAAGGAAAGGCGGTGGTTACGGCCAACAAAAAATTACTGGCCGAACATTTTGTGGAACTGTATTTATTGCAACAACAATACCATACTCCGTTATTGTACGAAGCATCTGTAGGTGGTGCCATTCCTATTATCCGCACATTGGAGGAGTATTATGACAATGATACTTTAAGTTCCATTGAAGGCATCCTAAATGGAACAACCAATTTTATCCTCACCAAAACGGGCAATGAAGGAAAAGGATACGAAGAAGTATTAAAAGAAGCGCAACAATTGGGTTTTGCGGAAAGCAACCCAACACTGGATGTGCAGGCATTTGATCCAAAATTTAAACTCACCATTTTATTGGCGCATGCTTTTGGACTCATTGTAAAACCCGAGGCCATCTTAAATTACGGCATCCACCACCTCAGCGAAAGAGATGTGCAATACGCAAATGAAAAAGGTTACAAACTCAAACTGGTAGCGCAGGCCACCAAAGAAAACAATAAGGTTAAAGCGTTTATCATTCCCAAGTTTGTACCCGCCCACAATGCTTTTTACCACGTGAACAATGAGTTTAATGCAGTCCAAATTTCGGCAGCATTCAGCGATAAACAATTGATGAAAGGAAAAGGTGCAGGTGGTTACCCAACGGCAGCAGCAGTGCTTTCGGATATTTCGGCATTAAGTTATGATTACCGCTACAGCTACAAAAAAATAGAACAGTCAACCGAACTGGAACTGGATAACGATGCTTTACTGAATATTTATTTGCGGTATACCTACAATGCTATTTTTGAAACACTTCATTTTGAAACGGTAGAAGAAGAATTTGTGAGCAAAGAATACAAGTACATTATTGGTAAAGTTTCCCTAAAGGATTTGTTGGCTGCCAAGTTGAATGAGCTGGATGGGATATTTGTGGCAGAGGTGGAGGAACAAATATTGAATATTACCGGGATTGAGTTTAAGACGCTGAATTTGGAAACTCAGAAAGTTTAAATGCTATTTAAAGAATAAAAACGGCTACTCGAGAAAGTGGCCGTTTTTATTTAGAAAGAAACCGCGTATATTACACTATAAATAATATATCTACTCAAACATTATATTATAATAATCTAGATAAATCTAGAAGAAAGCCTAAATGTTGGTCCGTTATATACATACCAAAAAAACTATTGAAACAATGAAAAATACACCAAAAGAGGATATAAACTTTGGTAAACGATATGCCAAAACTCAATTTTCTTTTCTTAATGGTAAGAAAAAAGAAAGACGCATTTCATATTACAGTATCAAGAATTATTTAAACTATCCTGACTTATGTCAAGCTGCCGATTTTATAGATAAAAATGTATACTCCAAATATAAGAACCTGATATTTGGAAACCCTCTACCCAAAAATTATGAGGAACTAGGTGTATGTGAATTTTCGCATACTGGTAAGCATTTCGTAAGTGAAATTAATTGGACATTATTGTCAATTAGAAAATACTCCTTTCAAATTAACTTATTTATTATTTATAAAGAAGACTTTGAGAAGTGTTTGCTAACTGGAAATTACAAGGAAGCTGAAAAATATTTAGACAAAATAGAAAATGAAATATGTTATTCCTTATGGACTCTGGAGAATAGATTTATATTGAAGGAACTGGAAAACAAGAGCTCAGAAAACAAGGATTTACTAAATCACTTTAATGCTATTAACAAATCGGAAAATTTTACAAAATCAATTGTCAACTATCTAAGTATTAGAGCTGAAAAAACACTTTCAGTAAATAGATTTCATTCAGACTTGCAATTAGCTCTGAGCAAAATTAATGGTAATAAAAAACAAGAACATACAGACTATTATCTCTTCAAGCTTTCTTTTCTTAATCATTTAGACTTTTCAAAATTTAGTGAAATAATTTCTTATGATTTTGAGCATTCAATTATTGATAGGTATCTCAATTTAAGAAAAGTACTCTCTATTCTTTTAACAACAGCAAATTTAAAAACAGATAGTATTGAGGATGGAAAACAAGTAAGGGAATATATATTAAATAGAATTAATTATTTGTTAAGAAAGTTAAACGATCCTATCCTTAGCAAATTGAAATTATTCGCTAGTGACAAATTATTCCCAGCGTTTAATGAAGCAGAAAGCAAATATGAGATTCAAATTATAGATAAATATACTACTGGTCTTTATCAAGAGGTAGAAGACGGATTGAAAGAATATCTAATTTCAAAACCTGGACAATTTGATTTGTACGTTATTTACGTAAAATCATTAATTTATCAAAAGAAAAAATATATCCCAATTGGTAATACAAAAAGTATTCAAAATCAGATACTAAATGATGTCTATAAAATCATATCAGCAACAGGAAACCCTAATGACTCTGCATTAAATCTTCTAAGAATTGCAAACAATTTTACCAATATGGTTTTAAGCTATGGAATAATAGATTTTGTAAATCACAGAACAAAAGGGAAAAACGAAAGAAGCTTATTTGCCAAATTGAGCTATAATGCTTCCAATCCTATCATTTTTGAAGTTTTGAATGAAAAACATTCTCAAATAAACTATTTAAGATTTTTGCAGGAAAAATTTCCAGACTCAATTTCAATCGAATTCTTACTTAGTAAACTACTTGATATTAATAGTATATCAAAGTTTGAAAAACGACTGCCAGATGCAAAGTACAAAACTGAACTTGCAAAAGGATTACAAGCAAATGAAAGATATGATGAAGCATCAAAAGTGTGGGAGTCTATAATTGAAAACTATAACGATACAATACCATTCTTAGAAACTGCTGTAAAAAACCTTTACTCCTGTTATGAACAACTTAAAAGATTTGATGACTGCATACAATTATATGTGAATAGCTATTTTATAAATACTTTCTTAGTAACAAAGATTGAAGTGGAATCTCTTCTTCAAAAAATTAAAGAGAATAGATTTAGAGTTGTACAACCAAAAATTGAACTTCCGATTTTTTACACAATTGCAAATGCTGACGAAAATGAACTTCATACGACTTTCGAAAAATTTAACTTGACCAATGAGATATGTAAGCCAAGTGAATTACTCCCACTCTACGACAAATTTGAATTTAATAAGATCTTATTCTATCTTAAGTTTACATGTGGCCTAGATATTTTAAGACATTCGACAAATATTAATGGGTCCCGAGAACGCTTAGAAGAAAGATTAACAATTATCCAATTTTTAAAAGAAAAAGACGCAACAGATAAAGACCTATATGATGCAGAAATAAAGTACATTTCAAATATCCTTGTAATCCAAAAAGGTCTAATCGACTTGGATGATGGCAAAATATATGTTAACGAGCAAGGAATATTAAATAATGAATTAAAAGAATATGAAGCCTATTTCAATAGGTTTCAAGTTATTGCTGGATTGACAGAAAAAAACAAGTCATTACTTTTTGTAAAAAACGGAAAACTCACTCAGCTAAACTACAGTGAAGAGAGTGTTGAATCCGAAACTATAGAATATTCGAATAATCCCGTATTTGACATATATCTAGAGATGTTTGAAGCAATCAAAGATAAATTCCTATACAGTAAAGACGGCATCGTAGCATACCTGAGTACAAGAATTAGACATGGTGTGCTATTGGGGGAAATAAGACCTGTTTTTGAAAAATTCAAATTAATCACCCAAAAAGAAGGAGATACTTCAATATATAGAAGAAACTACTACTGGGATAACATTTACAAAAATGAAAACGATTATACACAAGCAATAATACAAGATCTACTGAAAGACTTTTCATATAGTATTGATGGTTTAATATTTGATTTGATAAAAATGCACCTTCAAGTGTATGATATAGAAAAAAACAAAGAAGGTTGGTTTAATTATGATTTCGAAGACGATGTTCTTTTTTGGCACTCAATAAAAGCATTAAAGTCTATTGATTATTCTCATTTTGTACAACAAGCTTTTGAAATTTTATGGGATAGAACAGACGACAACTTGACACAAATCAGAGGGAAAATTCAAACAAGTGTGCTGCAACAATTTAATGAATTATTTGACAAACTCGAAGGCGATCTAACAAATAAACTTGGATTAGAAATAAGTCAACCAATTGTTTCCGCAATAAAGGCGTGTTCAACTGAAACCCAAACTGTAATTACAAGAATCAGTAGTTGGTTCAAAAGGAGTGGCACATCTGCTTCTGATTTCCAACTTGAGAATGTCATTGATATTGTAATGGGCTACACTGATAAAAATCAAAGATTAGCCTTAACCAAGTCAATTGAATGTAACTGCTCATTGAAAGGGATTTATCTTAAACACTTTGCCGATTTATTATGGATTTTCGCAGAAAATATATTAAAACATGCAGATGAAAAAGCTCTAAAAATAAATGCGAAAATTTCTACCAATAGAATCGATGATGTTCTAGAAATAAAAATAGAAAATGAGATTACCAATAAATCAAGCCTCGATGCATTAAAAAATATTTGGGTTAATAAAAAGATTGATATCACAAAATTAATAAGTGAAGGAAAATCTGGATACCATAAAGCTTATAAAATTCTCAAATATGATTTGCTCAATGAGGACAACTATCTAGCGACCTCTCTTAATGAAAGTGAAGATATATTCTGTGTATTATTAATTATAAATCTAAACGAATTATTATCATGAGAATATTATTTATTGAAGACCATCCGTACAAACAAGGTCAGGTTTTAGGATTTCTTAATGAAAAATATCCTGACACGTCAATTACAACAAAAAACTCTTACAACAGTGGACTAAAAGAACTAAAAGACAATAACACATCCTATGATTTAGTACTTCTTGATATAAGCATGCCAAATTATGATATTTCAGCAGAAGAAAATGGAGGAGACTTTTTACCCTTAGCAGGTAAACTAATATTAAAAGAAATGTATCTGAGAGAGATCCCAACCAAAGCAATTGTCGTTACAATGCACGGTAGTTTCGAAGATGGCACAAAAATGATAGATTTAGACAATCTTCTTAGATCAGAATTTAATGAAAACTATATTGGATATGTCTATTTCTCAGCAGTCAGCACTGAATGGAAGAACCAACTAGAAATACTCATAAATAAAATTACAAGATGATACAAATATTAGTAGTTGAAGATAACGAGCATAAGCAAAATAACATTAAGCAAATAATACTAGATAATAGTAATATTAAAGAAAGTGATTTGCAAATAGTGTCAAGCGTTAAAGAAGCAAAAAAACTATTATATGAACATTATTACGATTTACTCATTTTGGATTTGGTGCTACCTATAGAAACAGGACTTGAAGCAAGCGCAAAAAATGGTGTTCAATTTCTAGAGGATATTCATTCAAGTCCAATGATTAAACCTCCTATTCATATAGTAGGCCTATCCGGATTTAGTGATATGGTAACGAAATATCATGAGCAATTCAGTAAAAAACTTTGGAATTTAATTGATTATCAGGCAGACTCAACAGCATGGCATGACCAATTAAAAGTTATAATCTTTCATCTTGTTAAAACTCGACAAAGGTTTATTCAATCTTCTGTTAAAAAACATAGCTATGATGTTGCAATTATTACAGCTCTCCCACAACCTGAATTTGAAGCAGTCCTCAGACTAAATGATGGTAAATGGGAACCTGTCGAAGTTGAAGACGACTTTATTAAGTATTATAAATCTACCTTTATAGACGGTGATGTTATCAAAACAGTAATTGCGGCAACTGCTGATCAAATGGGTATGACCGCTTCAAGTCATTTATCAACAAAAATGATACTCTATTTCAAGCCAAAATATTTAATAATGAGTGGAATTGCAGCTGGAATTAAAGGTAAAGAGTTAGGGTATGGGGACATACTTGTAGCCGAACAATCATGGGATTATGGTAGTGGTAAAATCATTGAAATGGAAAAGAAAAATGATTCTGAACTTGCTGATATTTGCTTTCAACCTGACACAAGAGACATACAATTAAGTGCCGATTTAAAAGCCAAAATCTCCAATTTCAAACTAACAAAAGCAACATTATTAGATAAAATTCAAAATTCTTGGCTTGGAGATACTCCAAACACCAAACTTCAACTTCATTTGGGTCCAATTGGAAGTGGTTCTTATGTTATATCTAGCGAATCAACTTTAGCAGACATTAAAGAACACCAAAGAAAACTAATAGGTGTAGAAATGGAAACATTTGGTGTTTATTATGCAGCAGACCATAGTCCTGAGCCTAAAACCAAAGCAATATCTATTAAGTCAGTTTCAGATTATGGAGATGGTAAGAAAAATGATAAGTATCAAAAATATGCCGCCTACACAAGTGCGAATTTTATATACCATTTTATAATGTCCGAATTATAAACTTTCAAGTTGCAAACATTCAGAATTCTGATAAATATTTAATTCTTTAAAATCACATAATATCGATATTAGATTAATTCCTTTTATTCATAATAATAAACCCGTTTCACCCTTTGTGAAATAGACGTTAAAATTTCATACGGAATAGTACCTACTTTATTGGCAACATCATTCAATTCGATATCGTTTCCAAACACAATGACTTCATCACCTTCTTTAACCGTTAAGCCGGTAACATCCAGCATGGTCATATCCATACAAATGCTGCCGATGGTGGGTACGCGGTTTCCGTTTACCATCATATACCCTTTTCCATTACCCAGTCTGCGGTTTAAACCATCGGCATAACCAATGGCAACCGTTGCAATTAGCGAATCTTTGTTTACCACTCCACGCCTGCTATACCCAATTGTTTCGTGGGCTTTCACATGGCGCAGTTGCGATACAATTGTTTTTAACGTGCCTATGGCCTGCAATTGTTTTTGCATGATGGCAGAAGGGTCAATGCCATACAAGCCAATTCCCAAGCGTACCATATCAAATTGTGCATCGGAAAAACGGGCAATACCGCTGCTGTTTAAAACATGCTTGATAATGGGATACTCGAAAGCCGCACAAATTTTATCGGCCATCCTTTTATAGGCATCTATTTGCTGGTGGGTGAATTCATCATGTTTTTTTTCTTCGCTTGCGGCAAGGTGCGCAAATACCGATTTCACCCTGATATTAGGATATGCCTTCAGCGTTTCAATCAAGGTATCAATTTGATCCTCATCAAAACCCAACCGTTTCATGCCACTGTCAACTTCAATATGAATGCTCACCTCTTCCCCATCGCAGGCATGGATGAGTTGTTCCAAAATATAAAAATTATACATTTCGGGTTCCAGGTTGTATTGCAAAATCTGGTCGAAACCCGAAGCCTCGGGATTCATCACCATCACCGGTAATTGAATGCCCGCTTTGCGCAAGGTTACCCCCTCATCAGCATAAGCAACCGTTAAATAATCAACCCGGTTAAACTCCAATACTTTTGCAATTTCGAAACTACCGGCACCGTAACTAAACGCCTTCACCATGGCCATTAACTTTACCCCGGGTTTCAATTTGCTGCGGTACACATTTAAATTATTCACCAATGCATTGAGGTTAATTTCCATCACCGTTTCGTGCACACGTTTTTCAAACAAGGCACTTATTTTTTCAAAGGCAAACTTGCGGGCTCCTTTTAACAACACAATTTCGGCATTGTAATCCACTGCCGAAAACTGCTTGGTAAATGCTTTGGTGGTAGGATAAAAAAGGGCATTGCTATCAAACAATATACTATGTGCCGAAATTTGTTCTCCAATTCCAATAACTTTTTGAATGCCTTTTTCACGGATGAGTTTCGCAACCTCGGTGTACAAATCATTTGTATTTTTTCCGCTCTCCAAAATATCCGAAAGAATCAAGGTGCGTTTATATCCTGCACTTTGTTGTTCCACAAAATCCAGTGCAATTTTGAGGGAATCCAAATCAGAATTATAACTATCATTAATAACCATGCAGTTATTGATGGCTTCCTTTAATTGCATGCGCATTTCAACAGCCTGCAATTCTTCAAAACGCGAAAGCACATTGGTAGATGCACGTTGCAAACACAGTAAAAAAGCAAAACAGGTACAGGCATTTTCAATTGCTGCCTCATCTGTAAACGGAATGCGCACACTCAGCATACGTGATCCGATGCGCGATTGAATGGACGTAAAAGCACCTTGTTTGACAACCTGGAAAAAGGCATTGGCCTCGGCATTGGTGCGAGACCATGTAAATATTTTTACGTTAGCGTATTGTTGTTTGAATGTCCATAACTTCTCGGCAACCATGGGTTGTTCATCGCAAGCAATCAACACATCAGCGGCTTCAAACAGC
>CALRRW020000019.1:0-10129 GCA_943370695.1 Comamonas sp. lk
ATGCGGCTGAGGGATGCTTGTGAAATTCCAAGATAACTGGATAAATCACCAAGGGAAATACGATTGGATAGTATGGGGTTCTCTCTTACAAACTTTAAATAGATTTCCTGAGCTTCACTTCCTAATATTTCTTTGTTCCAGGCAAATGTTTTTTGCAACGTTTTCTCATGGTATATTCGCGACATTTTTTCCAGGTTGTGATACTTATCAAGTAGTTCCACCATATCCTCATATCGGATGTAAATTATTTCTGAGGTTTCAATTGCTGTAAGAAAAGATTTAGAGGGTGTTTTTGTATAGATACTTTCAAGATCAGTGGCAATTGTGTTTTCCTCGCAAAACCTTATGATAAATTCCCTGTTATCTTTCCAATAACCATTTTTTAACAACCCTTTTCCTACAAAAAACACCTTACTGCAATATTCTCCTTCGGTAATCAGGTTTGTCCCTTTTAGATACAACTTTGGGTGGAGTTTTTTTTTCAAATCGGAAATGACCTCTTCAGAAAGTGATGGTCCAAGAAGTTTGCAAAAGTCAATAAAACGCGAAATCATAATTTATTTAAAATGGGTTCTTTTTAAACGGACAATAGTAAATTGTTAAAGCAATTATCCATATGTAAATGCAAATTAACTTGGCATACAAAATGGAAACAATCCAAGCATTTAACAACGCCAGGTATCAGATACAAAAGTCGATTAATTAGGTTTTAATGCTGTAGACAGGTGCGTAAATTATTTTAACAAATGTAATAACACGGTAGACGGGGGCTGACTTATTTGAGGCGATAGCGAGGAATGACAACTTTGGAATTGCGTCTTTTAATGAGGAATAGTGGCGTAATGTTGACAAGTATGTTTGAAAAAAAAGCACCTTCTTTTTTAGGAGTATGTCTGCATGTTTATGAATGCAATTCAGCTGATAAAATAAATGGCCTTGCATTTTATGCTCAAATTCAGGTGAACAAACAACTTGTTTCACACCATAAATCATTATCTCGTTACCAAAGCCTTTTATCCAAAGCAAATCAAGATTGCCTGTAATACACAAAAACAGGTTTTGAATTACCTTAAAAGGAGATGTTCTATTGGATTTAAGAAGCAATTCCATAACATTTTCGGAACATCCAATCGTGTCACTTTTTTCCGTGTGATTTGATGTGTGTCGCTACCCCTCAGCTTTTCAAATCCATGGTCAAAAAAGTCAGATTCTCAGTCTTTATCTTGTTTCTATGAGCAAATAAAATGAAAGTTATCTTCTTACTTTTTAGCATATGTAAAATAATATGTGCAACACGCCATTGCATCTTTGTATCCAGATAATTCAATGAATCATTGGCGGCTATCTTAACTGTATTCGGGGGTTTAAGCGTAGTTGGAAGTAGGCTTCAACACTGCATTATATCCTTTCTTTAGTAGTAATAAGACGTGTTAAAACAACAATAAATAGTTGAAAACGAACAGTCCAATTTTACGAATCAGCCAATGTTTTATTGAATCCTGTACATACCCTTTGTAAAGCAGCTTTTATACCCCTTTTTCACTTACGGTTGGCAAATATGCTGTAATGAAGCACAATATGTTTTTATCAGTATTTATGAGAAGGGCTTTGGTAAAAAAGAAGGCATTGGCTAATAACGGGCTGGTGATTATCTGTTTGTTTTTTTCGGTTTACCCGTGTTGGGCACAAACCTCGATTCAAATGGAAGAGACTCCCAATAAAAAGAAGGCCGGTGTTCTGATGTTATGCAATATACCTGCACCTATTGCCTATAGCACAGATCCTGATGAAAAAGTTGACAGCCTTGGGTTAATCGAAGGGCGAATCGTATATGATGCTGATATTCCTTATTTACTTCTTTATAAGAAAGAGGACATTAAGTGGGCCGACATAAGCCTTCATAATAGTAGCGGCTATTTTCTCGACCAAATTTTTCTTTCAGAATTGCCTCCGGATTGTACACAAATAAAAGTCAATTTAAAGGATAAGAACCTTGAAGGTAAATCCTGTTTTATACGTGTAAAGTTGGACGATCGCACGAGATTTTTTTCCATTTTAACCCGTTAATATTATGCTTTGTTCCTCAACATACACACTCATTGGCGATAACCCGCCTTTTGATATTTCAATTACTTTGAGTATTCAAAGTAGGTCTGAAAATTGCTCCAAAATATTCTGGCACATAAGCGGAAGCAATAGTGGTTCGATCAAACTGTTGTTTGTTGAACGGTCAATTGATCATTCTCTGTACCATGCTATTGATATGCGTTCGGTTAACGATCCGATGCAGTTATCGGTTGCCTTAAAAAGTTCGTGCACGGATTCTTATGATGGTCTTTTTCCTTCATACCGAATCAGGTTGGTGTTAAAAAACAATATCATATTCTCTTCTCCTTCCATTGTGGCCCCTAAAGTGTTATCCGAAAAATAATTTTCCTATGAACGATATTGATTCAAAAAAAATAGAAACAGAGCCTGTTGTACTATATAATAGTATGGGAGGAGAGTGGATTGAGATTGAAAGAGGGGAGTATGGTTACACCTCGTTTACCCACCAACTTTTTTGGCGCGGAAGCGGATATATGGCATCACATTTACATGAGGATTTTGATGAGATTTTTTTAATTGAAACGGGATCTGCTCATTATGAAATTGATGGTGTTAAACACAGGGCAAAAGCCGGTGATGTCATTATTTTTCCAAAAGGCGTTAAACATGTGAATCCATACAATGCGTCAAATTTGGGGAAACCGTTGGTTCTTTATGCTGAGAAACCAAGTGAGGACATGGTTGATTTTTATGTGACCTATTATTCACTTGTAACCAAAGAAGTTTTTCTGAAAAACAAACACGGATTGCCTACCGATATTCAATACCTGGCACTTAATCATCTTTTAGCATTAAAAACCAGGTTTTGTGTTCTACCGGTTTGGAAGGAACGATTGTATGATTTTTTCTTTGGGCATCATTATGATAAGTACCTCTCGCGTTAGGGAGTGTATTTGAATAAAAAAAAATCTAAAATTAAGTTTCAATATAAATAGAAGTCCGACTATATGGAATGTATGATAACATTGGATTGGGCTTAGTATTAATTATTTTTTTTGCTAAACATTGGACAACTTTACCCAAAGAGGGTGTCCCTTGTATTAGAGTTGTGCAGTAAAATATAGAGCGTTATAGCTCATAATTCTTCTGAGTTATTACCTCTGTCTAACAACCCAATAGTTAGTAATTTGGGTTTTATGTTAATCAATGATACATGACAGTAATGGTAGAATTGTTAGTGTTTTTTCTCCTGGAATTGTTGTTACCAGTCTTTACAACTTGTTCTGTTTGTTAAAGGGTTATCTACTTCAAAGTAGAATTAGTTCTACCATTTTATTCTTTTACAGAATATAGATTTGATGAACCTAAAACACATAACCTATGTATAAACGAAAGTTGTTTTTACTGCTAGCATGGGTGCTAGTAGTAAATGCTAATGCGCAAAATCCTCAATTGAAATATTGGTCTCTTGGAAGTTCCAATGTGATTCTATCCGACACAACTCCTTCTATTAAAGGAACAGGGTTGCCATCATCCTTTAAGGTAGCCAATAGTATTTATGATGCTAAAGGAAATATCTTGTTTTATGTTGGCGATTGGAAAATATATAATGGATTCGGAGATGTAATTGATTATATTAATTTGAACAATACAACGGGAGGCAATCTTGATATTGTACCCGAATATTCAATTGTTCCCTGTATTGAAAACGAATCAAGTTGCAAGAAAAGATATTATATTTTTTACAACTTGATAAGCGATAGCATTTTCAAAAGAGCAAGAAACAATCTATATGCCAAGTTAATTACAATAGATAATAATACTGCAACTGTAACTTCAAAAGATATTACTGATGCAAATGGTAAAAGGAGACTCATAGCAGAATCAACACCTCCGGTAACTGGCGAAAGGGCATTAGGTTGGCAATGTAGTGGAAAGGCTGTTAGCCGAAAATTTAAAAAAATCATTGGGGAATCAAACTCCTATTTAAGGTATTTGTATTTCGTGGCTGGCAGTGTGCAAAAAATTACATTGACCGATGTAGATGGTACGCAAGATGGAATTAGTACACCCGCCACCATCTTTAAAATAAGCAATAATCCGAACTTTTCTTTTAATCCTCTTGAGGCGGATTTATCACATGATGGAACAAAATTATTGTGGGGTTCATCAACCATGAACACTTACTCTCATTTCTATTATTTATTGGGAATTGATACAAATACCGGAGACTGGAATACAAGCTTAAATTCACAATTTAGCATTGGAACAAGTTCTTTTAACGTTAACCCATTGAGAGGTGTTGAGTTTACACCGGATGGAAAAGAAATATTGGTTACCACCGGAGGCAATACCAGTAACGATCATGGTATTTATCACAAAAAACTAAATCCGTTAAATGCTCCATTTGTATTCATCGCGGGAACCAAAAATTATGCCGCTTCTCAACTCGAACTCGCTTATAATGGATTAATATATGCAGGATCAAGATTGGATAGCAATTATGCCGGAGTAAACGTTAGTACGTTCTCTTTTCCCAATAGTAAAATTAATACGATAGGAAATTCAAATTGGGGAACCATTGGCGGTGCATTATTGCCAGACCAAATAGATGGCGAAAATTATACTATACCGTTGGCATTTTATCCTGTAAAAGATGTTTACTTCCCGAGTGTTTCCCAATCACCACATGAGGCTACAATTAGTGAATCCAATCCTTTCTTACAGCTACCAATGGAGGGTAATAAAGTAAAAGTGGCAGGATCATTAAATTTTATTGGTTCTATATGGCAAGACACAACAACTTGGATTTTGGATAGGCTAAATTTTTACATGGCCAAAGATGCAAAAATTACAGTAGGCAAAAATATGATATTGAAAATTTACAATTGCACATTTCAATCAGCTGATTGTGCCGAAATGTGGAAAGGAATAGAGGTGGTCGATAATGGAAGAGTAATAATTCAATATACTGGTTTATCTTCTACACCTCCCGCTTTTTATGATGCAGTTACAGCAATTAAAGTAAATGGAAATGGCGCCCAGATTAGTGTTTCAGGCACAATATTTAACCGAAATAAAAACCATCTTGACATAGCGAATTATAAACCATACAATCCTACGGGAATTGATATTAAGGATTGCAAGTTTTTGCATACACAACCGTTGCGTATTTTTAATAATGGTCAACAATTTCCGGGAAGTGGTGTATTTGGGGATGTGGGTATCAAACTTTCGGGTATATACAACCAAAATGAAGTATCATTGTTTTTAACAGGAAATACATTTGAAGGCGGAACCTACGGTATATTAAGTGAAGGAATCCCCTTCAGAACGAGTAATCGAAAAGAGGATGTTGGTACTGATTTTCCAAATACCTTTAAAAACTTTAGCAGGGCAAATAGTATTTGTATCAAACTAGATATGCTCAACAGAAGCAGTTTCCCTTTTCCAAAAGTAGAAATTCAGGATGCCCAATTCACTAACGTGGTTCAAGCTTTGTATGTAACAGGTAGAACTGATTTGGATTTTAATAGAAACGTTGTGGACAAGGCAAGCAAACATGCTGTTGAGATTTTTCAAAACAATAACACAACGATGAACCTCACCAACAACTACTTTTATAATTTTCAGCAAAGTGCTATTTTGTTAAATTCCAATTTTGGGAGCAGCGATACACGCATTACCATAAGTGATGATACCTTTAAAATTATTGCCCCCATATTAAAGCAAAATTTACACAAGCCCACTGCCATTACCATCATGGAACCGGCTAATATCAGCCAATCTCAATCATACAAAATGTTGCGCATTTGTAAAAATACCATGGATAAAGTAGCCTGCGGTATTATGGCTTCAGGAATTATAGGAAGACAGTTGATGGACAAAGATTATATTAAAAATTATGATCCCAACTTGAACCGAACTGACATCAATGATTTTGACAGCAACACCATCTCCGTTTATGCCACTTATAGTAATCCACCGGCACAAAGTGATTACAATATGGGTATTCAATTGACTAAAAATACAGGACTGGTTGCTGCTAATAATACAATTACCAGCAATCAATATACCCAATGGCGGAGTGCGGGTATTTATTCCGACAATACCCAACAAACCTTAGTATTTAAAAACACCATTACAGCAGGCCGGGGTATTGCAGCCAAAGAGCTTGGTTTGGGTAACGATATTAAGTGCAATGTATTGGCAAAAGGGGTAAATGGAATATCATTGGAAGATTATAAAATGCGGCAACCAGGCCAAACGCATGGGCTTCTTTCTGACCAATCACGAAACAATGCCTTTAGTGGTACATCACAATCCAATATCGAGTTGTATTTGCACCGGGTTGCGCCCTCTCTTTACAATATCCAAAATCAGGTAAATACCAACCAATGGTTTATGAATTCAACACCCACCGTTTCAATACAACCCGCCCCCACCTGTGCGCCATTTGTTAATTGCATTAAACGCACAGGCGCTCCCGATAAGTGTGGTTTTACCTTTACAAATGGATCAGGCAATAGTGGTAATAAGCTTGTATTTAGTATACCGGAAAATCGGCAACCTGGTGATGAATTGTATAACTGGCAACTTCAATATGAATACGAACGCCAGCAAAAAGAATTGGGATTGGTACACAATAGAGTATTGAGTAACTTAATTGATGCCGAACAATTGATAGCGGAAGGCAATAATGCGGAGGCTCTTGCTGTATTAAATACCATGCAACCCCAACATATGTATGAGCGAAACTATATTCAGGTTTTCACCATTTTGGCTACTGCCCGCCTGGCAAACAATAGGCCTTTGGACAGCATGGAAATAGCCACCTACATAAGCATTGCCGAACAAAATGCCTATGCTATGGGCCCCGCCATACACACAGCAAGGGCCATTTTGTGGCAGCAGGAAGGATTAAAATACATGGACATGGTGGATAGAAACCCGGGCGGGATTGAAATTCAGGTATTGGGCAATGCTTGCCAAGGAAATCAAATTCCAACCAATTTGGTTGTACAACTTAAAAACAATTTGGGCTATACCTATTCCACAGATGAAGTTCCAATTGTGATGGACGAGGCTGGTTATGCAACCATTGCCGCTTCGGTTGTTAAAGGATTAGCTCCCGAAATGACTTACACATTTGTGTTTAACAACGGACAATACCCTTCGCCACCTTTGCAAACCATCACCCAATGGATGGATAATATTGGCAATGATGTTCCGCTTTGTGGCTATGGTAAAAAAGGCGACAACCAACCAGTTACAGAATCTGATACAAAAGCATCTGCTGTTGCTGCGCTCTTCAATTCATTGGTAAGTATTTACCCCAATCCGGCAACCGATAATATTACCATTACCCTTCCTGCAACCGGAGAGTATGCTATTGTTATCTACGATATGATGGGCAAAAAGATTTATAACGGGCTGCATACCCAAAAAGTAACCATACCCACCAATATTTACCGAACCGGTGTATATTTGGTAAACATATTGGATACCCATGGCAATATGGTATATGCGCAAAAAGTAGTGATTCAACAGTAAATAAACAGAACAGGTTGAGTATAAAACCTCAACCTGTTTGTTCAATACACCAAACATGAGAGTAATACTATTTATATTATTATGTTGTTCATCCAACATTTGGGCACAATGTTCCTTCGAAACTGTTTGGAATTATTATCCACTTGCCGGGAGTTACCAGAAAGTGCTCTGTCTAAAAGATGGAGGATTTATCGTTTATGGAGATGGATTACTTGATACTGGATTCTCGGACACAAAATTATTGATGTTTAAGGTTGAAGCTTGTGGAAATAAAGTATGGACCAATGATGCTGGATATGAGGGCGATGGACCAGACATGCATGCAATAGAAATGGAGAATGGGAATTACATGGTTGTAGGAACAAGGGCTGGAGGAGATATCAGAATGGGTAAATACAACGCAAATGGAATATTGATTGGTGAAAAGTTTTTAACAAGTAGCTTTATATCAACTGCGCCTACTGTTTTTAAAAATGCTTTAAGAACCAATTCTTATTTAATTACAGCAAATAATTATAATGCATCTACAGGGAGGTCAAGGCCATTGCTTGTAGAAGTTGACGAGGATTTGACGGTAGTAAGAAAAAAAGAACCTTCCCACCCAAGAATATCAGCTTCTTATTGGTCCTATTCAGGCATTCAAAATATTATTCAAAGAGATGATACTACCCTTTTGGTTTTTATAGGAGCAGGGAATTCTCAAACAGATACATCTTATATAACTGAATTAGATACTTCTTTTAATGTCAAAAGTATTAAAACATTTGCAACAACAGATTCTACCAAGGACGTTGGTTTTTTCAAGGCTTTTTTATCAGAGGATAAAAAATACTTAACAGGGCCGGGACTTATTACATTCTCAGGTGATTCGTGGGGGACGGATTGTCTTATCAAAACAGATCTAGATGGTAATTTAATTAAATTTAAGAAACTTAATATGTATTCCAGTCCGACTTATGCCAGTAGAACAAATGATGGGGGGTATTTAATTGGCCCACAATTATTAAAGGTGGATAGTAACTTTGAAGTACAGTGGTACAAAGAATCTCGTGCTTTCTTTTTATATTCTGGATTTCAGTTGCCAAATGGAGGGTACATAGCTGCTGGGGTAAGTGATTCACTAAGTGGTCATTTGTATATTCAACCATACCTCGTAAGAACAGATAGTTTGGGCAACTTCTTTTACTCGGGTCTTGAAGATAAACTAACGAAACCCGTAATTTCAATATACCCAAATCCAAGTACAACAGGAGTATTTAATCTTGCGGGATACGAAACCAAAGGTGCAACACTTCAAGTTTTTAACCAACAAGGGCAACTACTCTTAAATCAACCTTTTACAAATAATCAGTTCAATTTACAATCCCATCCCGAAGGAATGTATTTTGTTCGGTTAACAGATGCCAATGGAAAATTAGTGCATTCACAGTCTGTATTGAAACCGAAATAATTAAGAACCGATTGAGTCGTCAATTTCTTTTCACAAAACATGAGAGTAATACTATTTATATTATTATGTTGTTCATCCTCCATTTGGGCGCAATGTTCCTTTGAACATGTTTGGGATTATTATCCACTTGCAGGCTAAGAGTTCTTTGCTTGAAGGATAGTGGCTTCTTGGCGTATGGGGATGGTCTATATGATACAGGATTTTCGGGCACCCATTTATTAATGTTTAAAACAGAGGCTTGTGGCAAAAAGGTATGGGTTAACGATACGGGATATGCAGGAGAAGGAGACCCTAATATGGCAGCAGTTGAGATGGAGAATGGTGATTATATGGTGGTTGGGTATACAGATGCTGGAGAAAGAATGAGGATTGGAAAATATTCAAAAAACGGAGCGCTTATTAAGGAAAAGTTCATTGATTGTATTCCCTCATATGGAGTTGAAATTATCCCAAATAAGTATAAACCTAACTCATATTATATACCTGCATATGCCAGTAGTAATAATCCTAAGCCTTTGCTTCTGGAGATTGATGAGAACTTAAATGTACTAAAAAGAAAGGAATCTTTCCATCCAAGAATATCAGCTTCTTATTGGGCCTCTGCCTCAATTGGACATATTATTCAAAAAGATGACACCACCTTATTGGCACTTATTGGAGCCGGGAATTCCCAAATTGACACAACTTATATTGTCGAATTAGATAACGCTTTTAATCTTAAAAGTATTAAAAGTATAAATACAGATACTATTCAGAGTATTGCTTTTTTTTATCTTTTTCTGTCTGAAGATAAACAATATTTATCGGGCCCTGCATTGGTAAGATTAAACGGGCAGTCAAGTTCAACATGTTTTCTTGTTAAAATAGATAAAAATGGAAGTTTGATCAAACAAAAACAGTTTCAATATTGGCCAACTTATGCGGTTAAAACAAATGATGGCGGGTATTTATTAGGCCCACAATTGCTAAAGGTGGATAGCAACTTTGAAGTGCAGTGGTATAAAGAAACAAGAGCCAATATTCTTTACTCCGCTTTTCAGTTGCCAAGCGGAGATTATATAGCATCCGGAGTAAGTG
>CALRRW020000020.1:0-9774 GCA_943370695.1 Comamonas sp. lk
TCCGACAGAACTTCACCCCTCGGTGCATTGCAGATTTTCGATTTGCAATACCTCCCCGATTCGGTTCACAAAGTATACGATAACGATACCTTTAGCATCCAAACGCATACTGTTTTTATTGAAGCCAAAAGCAAACGATTGTATTTATGTGGCAATCAACCCAAGCCTGCCGGAAACAGAAGCATGGCCATATTATCCTTAGAAGATCCTGAAAATCCAACCTTTCTGGGGGAACTGGATAAAACACAGGGTTGCGCATATACACATGAGGTGTTTGTGCAAAATGATACGGCCTTTTGTTCGTGTGGCAATAGTGGTTTGTTTATTTATGACCTAACGGATCCGCAACAAACGGTATTGATTGGTTCAATCGTTGCACCTTACCCTGGCAATGGATACAACCACAGCAGTTGGATGGACAGTACCGGAAAATACTTAATGTTTACAGATGAAAACCAAGGGTCGCCCATTAAGGTATTTGATATTACCCAAATTGGGGCTCCCGATTTGATGACCTATTTTAACTCACACACCAATGCGCTGCCCCATAATGCTTATTGGAAAGGACGGTTTGCCTATGCTTCATCCTACGAAGACGGAGTGTATATATACGATATGCAACAGCCGGAAAACCTGAGTACCGGCAACCCTCCACCCATTGCCGGGTTTTATGATACGTATCCATTAAACCAATCGGGGGTGTACAATGGATTCCACGGTTGCTGGGGTGTTTGGCCGTTTTTGCCTTCGGGTGTTATTTTGGCGAGCGATATCAGCGAAGGGTTGTTTGTATTGCAACCATCCACAACGTTGGGAGCAAAAGAATGGCAATCGAACATATTGCGTACAACTGTTTTCCCAAATCCGTTTACTGCTATTGTAACAGTGAATGTGCAAACACAAAACAGCGAAATGGTAACGGTGGGCATCTACTCCATTGAAGGTAAAAAACTCATTGAGGAGAAACGCCAATTACAAGCGGGACAAAACGAATTGATCCTTTCGGAAACAAGTCAGTTGAAAGCAGGATTGTATTTATTGAATATTACCGGGCCCAATTCGATGGCAGTGCAAAAGCATATTGTTAAAATAGATTAAACATGAAAACACTTCTCAAAATTCTTTTTGTAACATTCATCACCATTGCAAACACCCGGGCCCAACAATCCTTCCGTATCAATTTATTGGGCGAGTGGAATGATACAACCATAGGCGGTCAAGACAATCCTTTTACCCACGACAAACAATTGTGGAGCGACCTGATGGGTTGGACGCATCCGGTATCGGGCAAGGAGTTTGTGATTATGGGTTCTGTTGATTCAACATATTTCTTTGACGTGAGTGATCCAGCACATATTAAAAAATGTGCTTCATTCACAGGCATCAACCGGGCAGTGAACAGAGATTACGATGTATATCAAAACTACGTATACTGCGTTTCGGATAATGGCCCTCCGGGAGCTTTCCAGATTTTTGATTTGCAATACCTCCCCGATTCTGTTCACCTTGTATTGCAAGACTCCAGTATCATTACAAGGGTACATTCCTTGTTTGTGGACAGTACCAGCAAACGGTTGTATTTTCATGCGGCCAGCAAAACATCGGGTGATTCCATTACCCGTTATGATTTACTGATTTTATCGCTCAACAATCCTGAAAACCCAGTGGTAATAGGCGAACTGAAACAACCCGTTTGCGGACGCGTACACGAAGCTTATTACCGAAACGACACTGCTTATTGTTCATGTGAATACCGGGGCTTACACGTTTTCAACATGCAGCGTCCGGATAGTATTTTGTATATGGGAGGCATTTCGCCACCCTACCCTTACAACGGATACAACCATACGAGTTGGGTAAATGATGAGGGAACGTTCCTGGTATTTACAGATGAAGTTCCAGTGGGATTACCCTTAAAAGTATACAGCATCGCAGCCAATAAAAAGGAGTTTGATTTTGAGGCTTCGTTTAATTCACATCCGGGAGCTACACCCCACAATCCGATTTGGATTGGCAATAAACTATGGACCTCGGCCTACGAAGACGGATTGGTACTGTGGGACATGAGCAATCCTTTTGCCCCCAAAATAGAAGGTTTTTACGATACGTACCCGCAAAATGCGCCCGGGGTTTATAAAGGTTATACAGGTTGCTGGGGGATGTATCCGTTTTTTGCTTCGGGTAATATTGCCGCAAGCGATATGCACAACGGATTGTTTATGCTTAAATACGACAAAACATTAGGGGTAAACACTGTTCAACCTTCGATGGTAATTGGCAAAGCGTTTCCCAATCCTTTTACCAGCGAACTTTCGCTGAAAGTTTATAGTTATGAAAAACAAACAAGTACGCTAAAAGTATACAACCTCAGCGGACAATTATTATGGGAAAAGCAGATTGATTTGCAAGAAGGCGAAAATGACCTTAAACTTGAAGAATTATCGGCAATAGGCACAGGAATGTATTTACTCAATATGGTAAACCCAAAAGACATATTCCATATTCCGATTATAAAACAGTAAGTGAGTGGTAAAATCGGCATATAAGTTTTGTATTGGATTTCTGTTATTGGGCTTGGGCAAAACACTGGTTGCACAAGACACAACACGCGTGGTTGCCGTTTCCACGCGGAATATGACCGAACAACAATTTGACCGGAACATCAACTGGCAACAAATTGACACGGGCATTAACCGGCTGGAAATATTCCAGGCGCCCTTCAAAAAGTACATTTTATTTCAGGACCTTGGAAATGCGGGCTCACAAAACCGCCCTTTGTTGTTTGATGTAAACCAGGCAGTTGGTTTCCGCCATAGCCAGAATCCTTTCGAAGTGTTTTTTTTAAAGCCGGCCGAAAACCAATACATCAATACACGTACTCCTTTCACTGATATTTATTACGGACAGGGAAAAAACCAACTTATTTTCCTGAAGCTCAAACACGCCCAAAATATTTTACCCCGGTGGAACCTTGGAATCGATTACCAACGGTTGACATCACAGGGATACTTACCCCGCACGTATACCAGCCATTATAATTTTATGGCTTTCACTTCTTTTCAAAGTAAAAACAGAAGGTATACCTTAATAGCCAATGCAACCTGGAACAGGGGTTTGGTAGAAGAAAGCGGAGGTATAAAAAGTGATTCATTATACGAACGGTTGAGCGGAAACAACAAAGTGGTAAGTCCGAAACTGGATAATGCGCAAACGCAATTCAGGCAACGTTCGGCCTATGTTAAACAATACTGGAGCTTGGGAAAAGCTGAATACCAATACAAAAACGAGGATACATTATACGACTTTCAGGCAAAGTCGCACTTGTCGTACACCTTACATGCACAAGAGTTGAGCTACAATTTCATCAATGCAGGTGTTGCCGACTCCACCCTTTTACCCCATCAATATTATGATGTGGGCGACACTGCATCGGATTCAACCTATGTGGGCACAATGGAAAACAAATTGGCCTATCACTGGTTCAATTCCAAGGCATCTCAACTTGCCGATAGTGTCCGCTTGTATTTCGGAGCGAGCCTCAGCCATACCTTAATTGCGGTTGGACAAGATGCGTTTGGCAGGAACTACCACAATGTTGTTTCGACTCTTACTTTCGAGCGCCAGGCATTAAAAAACTATACGCTTTCTTATACTGCTATGGGTGCTTTTGCGGCAAGCGGTTATAACAGTGGCGACTTTAAAATTGATGCAAACATCCGTTACCGTTTTCCACTTATGGATTTTTCGGCAAACGGACTTGTTCAATTGTACCGCCCGGACTATACTTTCCAAAAGTATAAAACCAATGCTTTTATATGGGAAAACTCGTTTGATAAAATCAATGTGAACAAACTGGGCGCATCATTGAGTACGCGCAAATGGAGAAACAACCTTACGCTCCAGTTTAATAATTTTGCCATTCAAAATTGGGTGTATGCGGGAACAGACGGATTGCCAACCCAGAACAGCAGTTTATTTGTGGTGCAAACGTTCACCCTTTCCAAAACAGTTCAGTTATGGAAGTTTATGCTTGAACACGAACTGGTATTCCAAAAATCATACAATGATGCGGTGAGGGTTCCCGATGCAGGTGGAATGATTCGTTATTATTTTGCATCGCGCATGTTTAAAAAACTTACGTTCCAATTGGGATTTTCGGTGTTTTACAATACTGCTTATTACGGAAACGGCTACAACCCGGCAACCAGGTTGTTTTATGTTCAAAACAGCACACGCATTGGCAATTACCCGATGATTGATCCATTTTTTATTGGTGAAATTAAGCGCGTTGCCTTTTACGTAAAATACGAACATGTTAACCAGGACTGGATAAACAGCGGCTTTTATTACACCCCACATTATCCGGTAACCCTTCGCTCATTACGATTTGGCGTGAGGTGGCGGTTTTACAATTAAGAAGAATCATGAAAACACCTTCGCTTTATATTGGCCGCATATTCCTGTTTTGGTTTGTATTGTTTAACGTGCAACAAGCCCTCTTTTTAGCAGTTCATATGGATGCTTCGCTGTTGGGTTGGGTTGATATCATCACAAATTTTTACAAAGGTTTTGCCATGAACCTAGCTACTGCATTATACCTCACCATCCTCCCATTATTGCTGGTGATCATCGGATTGTATGTGAATATGGAACGATTCATCAATTCCTTTCAGAAAATATACACGCCTCTGTTTATTGTGATTTGTGCCTGGATAGCAAGTGTTGACAGCGGAATTTACGCCATGTGGGGAACCAAAATTACCAGCAGGGCATTGGCGTATATGGCCTATCCCAAAGAGGTTATTCCAACCTTGTTTACAAAGGCCAACCTTGGTTTGTTTATCATTCTCATTATCCAAATTGCGGTGATGATTTGGCTGAGCCGAAAAATGATTAAACCCTATCATTTTGTTCCTTCGGCTCTTTTCAAAAAAATAGTGCTTACGTTTTTATTGCTTGCCACTACTTTTTTGGGTATCAGGGGTGGAACAGAAAATGTACCGTTGAACCGCAACTGGGTTTTTTATTCGAAACATGCATTGTTAAATTATGCTGCTTTGAATGGTGTGTGGAATATTTCGGACCTTTTAAACAAACCGCTTGAAACAAAAGACAATCCATACAGCTACTTCCCTATTGCCACTGCCGATTCCATATTGGCAAACATGCAACGGGAACCCAAAGACACAACCATCTCGATTTTAAATACAACAAGACCCAATATTGTTTTGGTGTTTTTGGAAAGCTGGTCGACTGATGTGATGGAATGTTTGGGTGGCGAAAAAGGAATTACCCCGAAGTTTGGTGAACTATCCAAAGAAGGATTGTTGTTTACCAATTGTTACTCCACCGGATTCAGAACGGAACAAGGCATGCTGGCTATTTTAAGTTCGTATCCGGCCCAACCCACCAGCTCTATTATCAAACAGTTTGGCAAATTCGATAAGCTCCCCAATTTATACCGAACACTCGGTGAGCAGGGATACCATACCTCCTTTTACTCCGGAGGAAGTTTGCAATTCGACAATATTGAAGGTTACCTCAGGGCTGCGGGTGTTGACAAAATGGTGGGTGAAAAAAACTGGACATTTACCAAAGCCACACACTGGGGAGCTTATGATGATGAAACTTTTGCCATGCACAACAAAGCGTTGGGCGAATTGCCGCAACCATTTATGAGTGGCATCACCACGATGATTACACATGAGGCATTTGAGGGAACGGTTCCTGTTTTATACAACAGCGATCCAAACCCAACCAACGATGCCTACCGCAATTCGATGCATTATGCCGACAGTTGTTTGTTTTTGTATATCAAACAGGCACAAACACAACCGTGGTACCAAAACACGTTGTTTATTATTGTAGCTGATCACGGCTGCCGGTTTCCCAAAACCCGTAATAATTTTGAACAAGAACGTCACCATATTCCCCTATTGTTAATGGGTGGTGCATTAAAAAAAGAATATACCGGAGTAACCTATACCGAAGTTGCATCGCATACAGATATAGCCCACACCTTATTGGCTCAGATGAACCTCACATCAAGTGAATACAAACGCAGCAAAAACCTGTTTAACCCCTTTGCACCAAGATTTGCCTACTATGCTTTCGACAATGGGTTTGGACTGATTGCTCCGGGCAAAACAGTCATTTATGACCATATCCAACAGAAAGAATTGTCTAATCAAACTGATACCTTTGCCAATCGTTTAATCCAACAGGGCAAAGCCTATTTGCAAACCAATTTCCAGGAAAACCTTGATTACGCAGAAATTAAAAAAACAAAATAATCGGTGAACGTTTCTTTAAATAAGACCGACATTCTAATTTAAAGCAGATAGGATATATATTTGCGCTTTCAAAAAAATACGTATGAGTACCGAAACCAACAACGAAATTGCAAAATCATCACAAATTAAATTTAATGTGATGCTGGATAAAGAAAACCTTCCGCTTCAAATTCAGTGGGAAGCTGATGATGCAGATGTAGAAGGCAAACAGGAAGCCAAAGCTGTCATCTTATCATTATGGGACGGACTTCAGCAAAATGCATTGCGCATTGATCTTTGGACCAAGGATATGAACGTGGAAGAGATGAACTTATTTATGTTTCAAACCCTTTCAACTTTAGGAGATACCTACGAACGCTCAACCAACAATGCTGAGCTCGCTGAAGAAATTCGCGAATTTGCGCACCACTTCGGCCACAAAGCAGATGTGTTCGGACCGGAGCATAAGCATTAATAGCTTGGTGTTGATTGTGGCTTGGTGTTAATTGTGTAAAAAGAATATCGTGTTTTACTGAGTTCATACCATAAGTCAATGCAACATCTCAAATCAAAAATCTCAAATCTTAAATCCTCCCATGGTTGATTATAAAAAATACGCAAAAGAAGTTTTCGCTATTGAAGCAAAAGCGCTGGCTGATTTAAGCAAGCAGCTTGACGACAACTTTAACAAAGCTGTTGACACTGTTTTGAAAAGCAAAGGCCGTTTGGTGATTTGTGGTGTGGGCAAATCAGGATTGGTGGGCGCAAAAATATCGGCCACGCTTTCCAGCACGGGAACTCCCAGCATGTTTATGCATCCGGTGGAGGCTTTTCATGGCGATTTGGGAATGCTTAAAAAAGAAGATGTGTTGGTGGCCATTTCATACAGTGGCGAAACGGAAGAGTTGTTAAAACTGATTCCGTATATCAAAGCTGCTTCCATTAAAGTAATTGGTATCAGTGGAAACCCGGCTTCTACCCTTGCCAAAAATGCTGATTTTCATTTAAACGTAAAAGTATACAAAGAAGCTTGTCCCATTGAGCTGGCACCTACTTCATCCACCACTGCAACCCTTGCAATGGGCGATGCACTGGCTGTTGCCTTAATGAAAGCACGCAACTTTAAACCCGAAGATTTTGCAAAGTTTCATCCAGGTGGAAGTTTGGGGCGCAAGCTGTTAACCACTGTTGAAAGTTGCATGTTTAAAACCAAATTACCCATTGTAAAACCAACTGATACCATTCAGCAGGTAATCAACACGATGAGCAGCGGGCGTTTGGGACTGGCCGTGGTTGTTGGGCAAAACAAAGTTTCGGGCGTTATTACCGATGGCGATTTGCGCAGGGCTATGGATAAACATACTGCCAAATTATTTACCCTTTCGGCCAAAGATATTATGACTGCAAAACCGCGCACCATTGTGAAAGAAATGATGATGGCAGAAGCAGAAGAAATCATGAACACCCATAAAATAACTTCGCTGCTTGTGGCAAACAAAACCGGAAAACTCGAAGGTATTGTTCAGATATACAGTTTGAACAACTAATGGAACAGCCTGTTTTACAAAACGGAAACATTACCCTTCGCCCTGTAAAGGACAGTGACCAGCAAAAAGTATTTGAAGGATTTTCGCATCCCGAAGTAACCAAATATTTTGACATTACTTACCCTACTTTTGAATCCACTGCGGCCCAAATGGAATGGTACAGAACCAACTGTTCAACAGGAAGTGGGTATGCCTGGGTAGTGGAAAATGATCAACAGGAATTTATGGGTGTGTTCAGCATTTACCATATTCATGCACAACACAAAAAATGCGAATTAGGTTATTGGTTGTTTCCCGAGTATTGGGGAAAAGGGTATGCAACATTAAGCGTTCAAGCTATGCTAACATTTGTGAAGGAACAGCTAAAACTGCACCGTATTGCAGCCGAAATAGAACCTGAGAATACTGATAGTACACAACTGCTGGCAAAACTTGGATTTGAACGAGAAGCCGTTCTCAAAGATTTTGAATTTAAAAACGGGCAATACAATTGCCTGGAGATTTGGGCTAAGATTTTAGATTAGCTTTTCAAAAAGCCTCTTTCCCTTTACCGTCTTATGGAAATCAAGCCGCTGATTACACCAATTTATTGATGTGGCTTTTGATGATAACGTATTCTCCATCACCACCAATTTGCGCAATGAACCGCATTATGCTCTCAATAGGATGATACAAGGTGGCATTTATTTATTGTTTCCTTACCTTTGCTCAAAACACATACAACCATGTCGCTTTATACCAAAATACAAACAACCCCATTTTTAATTGCAGGTCCTTGCATTATTGAAAACGAAAGCATGGTGATGAACCTTGCCGAAAAAATTTCAAAGATTGCAGAGGAGTTAAAATTAACCTATGTATTCAAAGCTTCATTCGACAAAGCCAACCGCACATCGGTGGATAGTTACCGTGGACATGGTATCAAAGAAGGCTTGCGCATTTTGCAAAAGGTAAAGGATACCTTTGGCTTATCTGTTACCACTGATATTCACGAAAGCCACCAGGCCGAAGAGTTGGCGCAGGTCATCGATGTATTGCAAATACCTGCATTCCTTTGCAGGCAAACGGATTTATTGGTAGCCTGCGGAAACACCGGTAGAATTGTGAACATCAAAAAAGCGCAGTTCCTTTCGGGTATTGAAATGAAACATGCCGTGAAAAAAGTAGAAGCAACGGGCAACAAACAAATTATGTTAACCGAACGGGGAACCATGTTTGGGTATAATAACCTGGTTGTTGATTTCCGAAATCTTGTAGACATGAAAACCCTTGGTTACCCGGTATGCATGGACGTAACCCACAGCACACAAAAACCCGGAGGAATGGGTGAAAAAAGTGGTGGCAACAGGGAATATGCTATTTACCTGGCCAGCGCAGCTGCAGCTGTTGGGGTGGATGGTTTCTTTTTTGAAGTACACGAAGATCCTGACCACGCATTAAGCGATGGACCAAACATGATTCCGTTAAAAGATTTTAAACAACTGTTGGTGAACAGCGTTGTGAAACACAAAACGGCTTTGATGTAATCTGTTAGCGGTTAAAACTTTTCGCCAGTTGCGGTGCGCAAACGTGCTGCAAGGAAGATACAGATAAGGGTGGCACCTATAGAAATATAACCTACCCAATTGTAATGAAGCAATTCTCCGTTGGGTTGTTTCACAATAATTAACCCTGCAACATAGGTTGCAACACCCGAACTTATTTGTTGGAACGATGATGAAATACTCATAAAACTCCCACGCGTTTCCGACTTCACCGTGGAGGTAACCATTGCTTGTGCGGGAATAAAACGTCCGCTTGAAAACACAAAAAACGAAGCCGATACCATCAACACCATCCATATTTCAATGCGTGGCATATTGGTAATGAGCAATACCGACACTGCGCATAAGGGAATAAAAATGGTGAATATTTTGAGCTTTCCATATTTATCGGCCCACTTGCCAATTAAGGGC
>CALRRW020000021.1:0-9684 GCA_943370695.1 Comamonas sp. lk
TCATTTCTCCACTCATCGCATTGATGAAAAATCAGGTGGACCAAATACGATCTTTCAGTCATGATACCGTTGCACATTTTTTAAACTCTTCCTTAACCAAAACGGAAATTACCAAGGTAAAGGGCGATGTAACCAGCGGCAATACCAAAATGCTGTACATTGCTCCCGAGACCTTAAAGAAGGACGAAACCATTGAGTTCCTGAAAAGCATTAATATTTCATTTGTTGCAGTTGATGAAGCACACTGTATTTCAGAGTGGGGACATGATTTCCGCCCGGAGTACCGCAGAATCAAACAAATGATTAAGGAAATTAAGGATGTGCCGATGATGGCACTTACCGCAACTGCTACACCCAAAGTGCAGCAGGATATTCAAAAGAATTTACAAATGAATGATGCACTGGTGTACAAATCATCATTTAACCGCACCAATTTATACTACGAAGTAAGACCCAAAGGCAAAAAGGCCGATGTGATGAAGGATCTTGTGGGGTATGTGAAAACAAAGAAGGGAAAATCAGGAATTATTTACTGCCTTAGCCGCAAAAAGGTAGAGGAAATTGCCGAAGTATTAAAAGCAAATGGCGTGAAGGCATTGCCTTACCATGCAGGGCTTGATGCCAAAACACGAGTTGCCCACCAAGATGCTTTTTTGATGGAAGATACGGATGTAATTGTGGCAACCATTGCTTTCGGGATGGGAATTGACAAACCAGATGTTCGGTTTGTAATTCATTATGATGTACCCAAAAGTATTGAGGGTTATTATCAGGAAACCGGCAGGGCAGGGCGCGATGGTATTGACGGGGATTGTGTATTGTATTATAACCCGGCAGATATTGATAAACTTGAAAAGTTTATGAAAGATAAGCCGGTTGCCGAACGTGAGATTGGTGAATTGCTCATTTTTGAAACACAGGCTTTTGCCGAAACATCAGCATGCCGCAGAAAATTCCTCCTCCATTATTTTGGAGAAGTATATGATGATAAAGGATGTGGAAAGATGTGCGACAATTGCCGCCATCCAAAACAAAAGGAAGATGCCAAGGAAGAAGCCGTGATGGCATTGCAGCTTATCCAAAAAATAAACGAAAAACATGTGTTACGCCATATTGTTGACGTATTGGTAGGTAATAAAACACATGATGTAACGCTCAATGATCACCACGAACTGGAGTTTTTTGGTAAAGGAAAAGACCATGAAGAAAACTACTGGAAGTCGTTGATTCGGGTATTGCTCCTGCAAGGGTTTTTAACCAAAAATATTGAAAACTACGGGTTGCTGAGCATCAGCGAAAAAGGTGAGGCATTTATTAAAAAGCCAACCAAATTTGAAATTGCTGTTGACCAGAAATTTGACAGGGTATTGGAGAGTGATGATGATGCAAACGTAGAAACAGAAAATGTGTACGATGAAGTATTGTTTGCCATGCTGAAAGATCTTACACGTAAGGTGGGCAAGCAACTTAACCTTCCTCCGTATGTTATTTTTCAGGAACCGTCATTGGAAGAGATGGCTTACAAGTTCCCGATTACTGTTGATGAATTGAGCAAGG
Organism: Comamonas sp. lk; assembly: GCA_943370695.1. Lineage (GTDB taxonomy): Bacteria > Bacteroidota > Bacteroidia > UKL13-3 > UKL13-3 > UKL13-3. The sequence continues at coordinate 1,558 of CALRRW020000021.1, forward strand.
TTTCGGGAGTAAACAAAAGCAAAGCCGTAAAATACGGAAAACAATTTGTGGAGCTGATCGGGAAATACGTAACCGATAATAATATTGAACGGTCAGAGGATATTGTTGTAAAATCAGTGGTGAACAAATCGGCTAAAAAAATTGCCATTATCACCAATATTGATAAGAAACAATCCCTTGAAGATATTGCCCGCTCAATTGGTTTAACCATGACAGAATTGTTGGACGAAATCCAGAATATTGTATACTCGGGAACCAAACTCAACCTTAAATCGTATATCAATGATGTAGCAGATGAGGAAATACAAGAGGAGGTGATGGATTTTTTCAGGAAAAGCCAGAAAGATTCGTTGGAAGAGGCATTGGCTGAATACGGAAGCGAGTTTTCAAAAGACGATATTCAGTTATTAAGGATTCATTTCATTTCCGAAGTAGCATATTAAAAAAAAATTCAGGATTTCGAAAAACTGCACATTTTACCTTCGTTAGGTAAATGGGTCGTTTTTTGATTTTTTAACATAGAAATTAGTTGAATAAGTTAAACAACAAACTCAAACAAAAATACCGTGCAAGAGCATCATACTAGTGGCCACATGACCAAGCTGAGTGCAGCAGGGTTATTAATTACGTTAGGAATTATTTATGGTGATATTGGAACCTCACCACTTTATGTAATGAAGGCAATTATTGCCGATAAGGTAATATCCAGGGATTTAATATTAGGAGGGCTTTCGTGTATCTTTTGGACCCTTACTTTACAAACAACATTAAAATATGTGATCATCACCCTACGTGCAGATAATAATGGGGAGGGCGGAATTTTTTCACTATATGCCCTTATCAGAAGGCGCAGACCAAAATTGATTTTTCCTGCCATCATTGGCGGTTGCGCATTGCTGGCAGATGGTATCATCACCCCACCCATTTCGGTAGCATCTGCTGTTGAAGGATTGCGAATTTTGAATCCCGATATCCCAACCATTCCAATTGTACTTGCAATCATCACCACCATTTTTGTGATACAACGTGTGGGAACTAATATCGTGGGGAAAGCTTTTGGGCCCATTATGTTGGTTTGGTTTGGAATGCTGGCCGTATTGGGAATCGTTTCAATGATGCATAATCCAGGAATAATGGTAGCCCTCAATCCTTACTATGCTTATAATTTATTGGCCAATTATCCTCAAGGGTTTTGGCTGTTGGGAGCCGTTTTTCTTTGCACAACAGGAGCCGAAGCCTTATATTCCGAGTTGGGGCATTGCGGTAAACACAATATCAGGGTAAGTTGGATTTTTGTAAAATTAGCATTGGTACTCAACTATTTGGGTCAGGGAGCGTATTTGTTGCAGTTTGAAGGTCAGGAATTAACCAACCTCAATCCTTTTTTCTCATTAATGCCCGATTGGTTTTTGCTATCAGGAATTATCATTGCCACTTCAGCAGCAATTATTGCAAGCCAGGCATTGATTAGTGGGTCATTTACCCTCATTTCGGAAGCATTGCGTTTAAATGTATGGCCAAAGGTTACCATTAAATATCCATCCGTTGCCAAAGGGCAATTATATGTACCAAGCGCCAATTGGATGCTTTGGGCCGGATGTGTGGGCGTTGTATTGTATTTTCAGGAATCATCAAATATGGAGGCCGCTTATGGCTTGGCAATCACCATTGCCATGATGATGACCACTATTTTGCTCGCAAACTATCTTCGTAAAATCAATTTTCCCCGTTGGGCTGCCGGAAGTATCCTACTGGTCTATTTTACTATTGAAGGGTCGTTCTTATTGGCCAATCTGAGTAAATTCGAACATGGAGGTTGGGTTTCGCTGCTTATCAGTTGTATTTTTATCAGTGTAATGTGGGTATGGTTTAAGGGCCGTAAAATTAAGAACCGCCTAACCGAGTTTGTGAACCTTAAAAAGTACCTTCCCATTCTGCATGAGTTGAGCAACGACCAAAGTGTTCCTAAATTTGCCACACATTTGGTGTTTTTAACCAGTGCCGATCACCTAATGGAGGTAGAGAACAAGGTCATATATTCCATTCTGCAAAAGCAACCCAAACGTGCCGATATATATTGGTTTTTGCATATCCACGTAGACGATCAGCCTTATACCATGCAATACAAAGTGGATATTGTAGTTCCCCAGGATGTCATTAAAGTGGAGTTTAAACTTGGCTTTAAAGTAGAGCAAAAGGTTAACTTCTATTTCCGTAAGGTAGTGGAAGAGTTGATGAAAAATGGGGAAGTAGATGTTACCTCAAGGTACTCATCACTTAGCAAACAAAACATTACAGGTGATTTCCGCTTTGTCGTGCTCAAACGCCATTTATCAAATGAAAACGACCTGTCGCTGTATGAGCGACTCATTATGGATGGATACTTTATGCTCGATAAATTGAGTTTGAGTGAAGAAAAAGCATTTGGACTCGATACCAGTTCCGTAACAGTTGAAAAAGTACCCATGGTAATCGCTCCAGTAAAAGATTTTAAATTCAAACGCGTTTACAAATAGGCTGAAAATCAGGGGGGATATTTGGCGAATAAAAGCGAATAAAAAAAATCTGATAAAAATTTGCAATCAGGTTTGCATCTAATTATCATTTTCATACATTTGCACCCCAATCTGTCCGATGGTGTAACTGGCAACACGACTGATTTTGGTTCAGTAGAGTCTAGGTTCGAGCCCTAGTCGGACAACAGAGAGGCAAAGTGTCGGGTTTTTTAAACGAAATCCGACATTTTTTTTATTAATAGGTCCAATTGTAATTAAACTAAAGTACCATGACATCACCACGTAATGAGGTAAAACTATTCTCAGGTCGCAATTCGCTCTTTGTTGCCGAAAAAATCGCGGCAGCTTATGGTCAGCCATTGGGAGACATTACCGTTTCGCAATTTGCTGATGGCGAGATTCAGCCCAGCATTAACGAATCGGTGCGTGGTACGGATGTGTTTTTTATCCAATCTACCTTTCCCAATGCCGATAACTTATTGGAGTTGTTGTTGATGATTGATGCTGCCAAACGCGCATCGGCCCATTACATCACTGCAGTTATTCCTTATTTTGGAATGGCCCGTCAGGATAGAAAAGACCGTCCACGTGTGTCTATTGGTTCAAAAGTAGCTGCCGATTTATTGAAAGCCGTAGGAGTGAGCCGTGTAATGACAATGGACTTACATGCTCCGCAGATTCAAGGATTTTTTGAAGTACCTGTAGATCATCTCGATTCATCGGTTATTTTTATTCCGTATATACGTGATTTAAAAGAAAATAATTTGATTTTGGCGTCTCCGGATATGGGAAGTTCGAACAGAACCCGTACATTTGCCCGCGCTTTGAATCTGGATATGGTTATATGCGATAAAGAGCGCAAACGTGCAAACGAAATTGCATCTATGACGTTGATTGGTGATGTGACCGGAAAAGATGTGATTTTGATTGATGATATTATTGATACCGGAAATACTTTGGCCAAGTCGGCTCAAATGCTTAAAGATAAAGGAGCATTGAGCGTACGTGCAATGTGTACTCATCCGGTACTTTCAGGTAAAGCTTATGAAACCATACAGGATTCTGTGATTGATGAATTGGTGGTATGCGATACCATTCCTCTTAAAAGGGAAACAAGTAAAATAAAAGTATTAAGCGTTGGAGATTTGTTTGCAAAAGCAATCAAAAACGTAACAGAATTTGAGTCGATCAGTTCACTGTTCAACACAACTTCAAAATAAGATATGCAAATGAGGAAATGAAAAGATGAGGGTTATTTAGTATTCCGCATTTTTGTTCACTCCCCATTCCGCACTTCTTAAAAGATCTTATTCGCATAAAAATAAAAACAATGCAGCGCGAAGGTGAGCGAATACGCTTGAGTGAGGCAAAACAAAAAACAACAACAAAATGAAATCAATTGCCATGTTTGGTTATTTGCGGGACGGAGTTGGTAAGTCATCTACCAAAGTAATCCGAAACGAGGGTAAAGTGCCGTGCGTATTGTATGGTGGCGGAAAAGAGAGTATCAACTTCTCTATGTATTCACAGGATTTTAAACAATTGGTATACACACCAAATACGTTTAAAGTAAAATTAGACATTGACGGTAAAACGTACAAAGCTATTTTAAAGGACATTCAGTTTCATTCGGTAAACGATACGATTTTGCATGCTGATTTTCAAGAAATCGATGAAGCAAAAGAAATCGAAATCGGTGTTCCGGTTAAATTGGTAGGTAACTCAGTAGGTGTTCGTGCAGGTGGTAAATTAACCATCAAATCAAACAAATTAAGAGTTCGTGCCTTATCAAAAAACCTTCCTGATTTTATCGAAGTAAATATCGATAACCTGGAAATTGGAAAAGCAATTAAAGTAGGTGAAGTACATGTTGAAAATATGATCTTGTTGGATTCTCCTAACAATCCGGTTGTAGTTGTTAAAACTACACGTGCTGCACAGGAAGAAGCTAAAGCTGCTGCTGCTGCCGATAAAAAGAAATAACGAGTTATTACGTTAACAGATTAAAAACCGAAACAGTTAATTGTTTCGGTTTTTTTTTGCCTGTCAGGTCTGCTTTAATTACCCCCCAATTTTATACTCCTTCTGCCACATTTTTCGGAACAGACAATTCTAAATATGTAACAGGCTTGTTGAGTGGGGATTATTGGGGCTTATATTTTGGGTTAATGATCAGGTCGTTAAAAATTTATAAAGAGGGCTTTATTTCAATTAGGCCAAATTTTACTATAATTGCTTTTTTTAATAAATTAAATTTCTATGAAACAGTTCTTCCGGTTACTCGTGTTAACGAGCCTTAACATAGGCTTGCTCTTCTGTGCCAATTTTGCCTTTGGCCAAAATGTTGAAATTAAATGGGGGCAAGAGTTCAAGGAGAAAGGCCGCGCTTCTTTAGGAAGTATAATCGGTGAAGATGAAGAGTATTATTATTTGCTTAAAACCAGGTATAAAGGGTTTTTAGGGATGAATGCTGAATTGTATTTTGAGCGTTATTCATCCGATCATAAACTAAGTAAAAGCTCAGAATTGAAATTCAAAACACCTGCTGGAAAAGAGGGTGATTTTGTTCAGATCTACCAATTGGACGATAAATTCGTTGCATTGTATACCTATTACGATTCAAAAGCCGACATGAATATATTGTATGCTGTCAATGTAGATAAATCGGGTAACCAGGATAAGCCGGTAATCGTTGATAAAGAGCCGGCAAAAAAGGAAAAGAAAGCAGGTAGTTATGAGTTTATCCTTTCTGAGGACAAGACTAAAATACTTATCATCAGGGTTGCTGCTTTTGACAAAAAAGGAACAGAGAAGTTTAAGTATATTATGCTTAAATCCAACCTTGAGAACTTATGGGAAAAAGAAGTTGAGTTGCCTTATAAGGACAAGGACTTTGCTATTAATAAATACATTATTGACGAAACCGGAAACGTGTTTTTACTCGGTTCTTATAAAATTGATAAAAAGGATAAGTTCTCTAATTTTAAAGTTTTCGCTTATGACTACTCTAAAGATAAACTTGAGGACATTAAGATTAATTTCTCCAAAGCTAAATTTATAAGCAACCTTAAGTTTTTTTATAACAATGGTGCCTTGCATTTAGTTGGCTTTTACAATGGTGAAAAAGGTGGGGTACTGGGTATTATTTATAACCGGATTAACTCGAAAACATTTACCGTTGAAAATGAAAGAAATGAAGCATTTGATAAAAAAACGCTCCTTCAGTTTTCTACCGAAAAACAAGTGAAAAAAGGCAAAGGACTTTCGACTGATTTTTTAATAAGAGATATTATTGTTAATGAAAACGGCTCAATACGCTTATTAGCCGAAAACTATTTTATCAGGGTTGTGACTACTACCGATTCTAAAGGAATTACACATACTACCTATTATTATTACTACCTGGATGTGATTGTACTCCAGTTTAACAAAGATGGAAAAATTGAATGGGCCTCTAAAATCCCTAAGTACCAATATAGTGTGAATGATGGAGGGCTTTATTCAGGATATTTAATGGCATACGACAAGGATAATATTTACCTGTTATACAACGACAATCCTAAAAACGGACTGGCTCCTAAAAAACCTTCAGGTAAGGAGAATGATGATGTAAAAGTGGCTAAACTCAATAAGATAACCAAAGCAACGATTATGGTTGCCAAAGTTGATAATAACGGAAATGTGGAAAGGGAACTTTTTTCTAAAGACAAAGAAAAAAGTAAAACTGCATTTGTGCCATCTACATATAGCCGCATGAGTAAAGACAGAATCTGGATTGTAGGAGTGAAGGGTAAGCTTACCAAATATGGTTTTTTAACACTAAAAGGTAATGAATAGAAATAATCTAATGTTATTGTTCAGGCAGTTATTTTCTTTATCTGTTATTGTTAGTGTTGTATTTTCTCTTTCGGGTTGCGCCACAATTTTATTAAATGGCAAGCATAAAAACACCGTACTGATTACGTCCAATGTAAAGGATGCTTCGGTGTATAATAATAAGAACCAATTACTAGGGGTTACACCGTTTTTATATGCACCCAAAGTAAAATCAACTCAGAATGTTTTATCTGTTGAAAAAGATGGATACGAAGGGCAGAAAGTAATTGTTAATTATACCGAAAACAGAGGCTTTGCCGCGTTGGATGCAATGTTATTGTGCATTCCCTGTATAATCGATTACCCTACCGGCAATATCTACAGTGTAGAGAAAGACACCATCAATGCAATACTGAATCGGAAAGTTGATAAAAAGGCAGTAAAAATTCCGTTTGTATTTGAAGGTGTGGAATGGAAAATAAAGGAAGGCACCTCTCTTGGCAAAGACGGAAAAGAAGAAATGTTTTTCAAGAAAACTTCATTGGAAAGTTATTTGTATAAAGAACAAATCACCAAAAAAAGTTTATCGAGTATTTATGAAATTTTAAACGGCAGTCGCAATGATAAGTTCGAATACATCAAGCGCTCTAATACGATTGAATTTAAGGTGTTCATAAACAGTTTGACTTCTAACTACACCAAGAAAAAGGGAGAAATGGTAAGAATTTGTGAGGCCGAAATAGAATGGGTTATCAGTCAAAATTTGGGAAGCAAGGAACTTAAACGCGTTAAGAGCACAATAAGGGAAGAAATACCATACGAAGATACCAAGCAAGTGCTGGCATTGATGGTTACAAATTCACTTTCTGTTATTTTTAATGATGCAGATTTGTATGACTTGTTATTAAAAGAAAGCAAAACCACCGAGTTTGAGGAGTCTAAATTAGAAGCTATTGTTATCCCTAAAATAGAAACACCAACCTTCACAAAAAGTAAGGACTTGTTTAAACATTTAATGAAAAGTGTGATAACGGTTGAACATACTGAAGGCCATGGGAGTGGTTTTATCATTTCAAGTGATGGTTATATCATTACCAATAATCACGTAGTAAGAGGGAAAAAAGTAGTGAATGTTCAGTTAGGTGAGTCAATTACACTGGCTGCAGATGTAGTAAGAGTGAACGAGGAGTATGATGTTGCGCTTTTAAAAATTGGGGGTAAGGGATTTTCGGCACTCGAACTTATTCATTCCGATTCAGTTTCATCCGGTGAAGATGTTTTTGCGATAGGAACCCCTGAGGATTTATCTCTCGGTCAGTCTGTAACCAAAGGCGTTGTGAGTGGTAAACGTAAGTTTGATGATAAGATTTATATCCAAACGGATGTTGCAATCAATTCTGGAAATAGCGGTGGACCACTGTTGAATGAAGATGGCAAAGTTATCGGTATGGTTACATCTAAACTGATAGGAAGAGGAATTGAAGGTATTGGATTTTGTGTACCATCAAATATTATTTTCGAAATTTTGAATATCCAGTACAAATGAGAGTAGGTATATTATTTACACTTGTTTTTAGCGTTTTATGTAGTAATGCGCAAAAACGAAATATCATAAGTTATTCAGGAATCTTTTTTGATTATCTGTTAAAATCAGAGCAATCAATGGATGTGAGTGAACTCGCAATTGCCAATAAATCGGGTTTTACAGCAGGTTATGACAGATTGGTTGGAAACAGACTTTCTGTTGGAGTAAAGTATGTGAAATTTTTTGGTACGGGCCAGGAAGGACAAGAAT
>CALRRW020000022.1:0-9669 GCA_943370695.1 Comamonas sp. lk
AGTGTTTCATAAAAAAAGCCGATACGGGTGTATCGGCTTTTTTTTATCAATATGGTTTTATCTTCTGTAACCTATAATCCTAAAACCATTTTGCCAGGATCGTTTCCTTCAGTTAAAAGAAGGGTAGGGTTTTCCAGTATTTGTTTTACTTTAACCAAAAAGCCAACGGATTCGCGGCCATCAATAATGCGGTGATCGTAGCTTAATGCCAGGTACATAATCGGGCGGATAACGATTTGTCCATCCTTTACAACCGGGCGTTCCACAATATTGTGCATTCCAAGGATAGCACTTTGCGGAGCATTGATAATAGGAGTACTCATCATGCTTCCAAACACACCACCATTGGTAATGGTAAATGTTCCTCCGGTCATTTCTTCCAAACTCAGTTTGTTCTCACGTGCCTTTGTTGCCAGTTTTACCACTTCGCGTTCAATATCGGCAAGTGTCATGCTTTCGGCATTGCGGATAACAGGAACCACCAAACCTTTTGGGGCACTCACGGCAATAGATACATCGCAATAGTCGTGGAAAATAATTTCTTCACCATTAATGTATGCGTTAACCGCTGGGTATTGTTTTAAGGCTATGGTTACGGCTTTTGTAAAAAAGCTCATGAAACCAAGGTTCACCCCATGTATTTCTTTAAATTGATTTTTGTACTGGTTGCGCAGGTCCATTACGGGTTTCATGTCTACTTCATTAAAAGTAGTGAGCATCGCAGTTTCGTTTTTCACTGCCACCAAACGTTTCGACACCGTTTTGCGCAACGAAGTCATTTTTTCAGCGCGTTCGTTACGGGTTTTACCTTCGTTGGTTGTGATTTTGAGTTCGGCAGCCATAGCATCTGCTTTGGTGATGCGGCCATCTTTACCGGTACCTTTTACCTCTTTAACTTCTACACCTTTTTCGGCAAGTATTTTAGCAGCAGCAGGCGAAGGGAAAGGTTTATCTCCCGCAGGAGTTTCCTGTTTGGCGTTTGGTGTTTGGGGTTTATCGGCCGGTTTGGTTTCCTCTTTCTTAATGTCAGACTGGGGACTGCTGACAGCTGACTCTCCGGCAGGTTTAGCTGCGCTGGTATCAATGCTGGCAATTAAATCACCCACTTTGATGGTATCCCCTTCGTTGCCATGGGTTGTAACTATTCCTGCAGCTTCCGCGTTCAGTTCAAATGTTGCTTTATCACTTTCGAGTTCGCAAAGCAATTCATCCATCTCTACATAATCCCCGGTTTTTTTATTCCATCGCGCAATGACTACTTCACTAATCGATTCACCTACGGTAGGTACTTTAATTTCTAATGCCATAAATATTGATACGTTACTTTTAACAAGTGCTGCAAATGTAGCAATCAAATACTAAAAACGAAATCCGATTTTACAGTGCAGTGCGAGCTCATCAAAGGTTTAACCCAATGTTAATATAACACCGTTTTGTAACTTGGGATAAAGCATTAATTTGCCACCCTATTTCGGACTGATGAAAAAATTGTATCTGTTTTTATGTGTTTGGTTACAAGTAGTATTGCTGCATGCGCAAAATACTGCAACGATAACGGGTACCATACGGGACAAAAAGGATAATACCGAATTGATTGGTGTAAATGTTCTGCTTAAAGGAACTTCCCTCGGGGCGGTTACGGATATTAATGGAAAATTTATCATTAAGAATGTAAAGCCGGGTGAATACAATGTGGAGGTTAGTTATATCGGTTACAACAAAACGCTGTTAACAGGCATTAAGGTAAATGCGGGGGATGTGAAAGAACTTCAGGTGCAGCTTATTCCAACATCGGTAACCACAGAAGAAGTTGTGATTATTGGCAAAAAGCCTCTTATTGATATAGATAAAGCCCAGTCGGTGAACACAATCGGGCAGGATGTTATAGAGTTGGCACCTTCACGTCAGTTGCAATCCATTGTAAATACCCAACCAGGCGTAATTCAAAGTCCGGCCGGAGTAAGCATAAGGGGTGGACGTACTTACGAAACAGGAGTGTATGTAGATGGAGTAAAAGTTACTGACCCGCTGGGAGGAACAGGTTTTGGATTGGATATTGGTTCCAATGCGGTAAGTGATATTGAAGTAACAACGGGAGGTATCGGTGCTGATGTGGGTGACGCAACGGCTGGAGTCATTAATACCAAAACCCGCAATGGTGGTGATAAGCTGGAAGTAGCAGCAAATTATAAACGGGATAATTTCGGGTTTAACAAAACCTATAAAAGTAGCTGGAACAGCCAGGTTGCTGAATTGAATATCAGTGGCCCTGCTTTCAAAAAGACACTAGAGAATAAATTAAAATTTTCGGTGGCATTGCGTTCAGCGTTTACGGATGATTTTTATAAAAACCCTGCCGATCAGTTATATTCATCATTGTATCCGGGAAAAGACGGAACGGGCTCGCAATGGGCTCCCTTTCAGGATAACCGCTGGAGTGCGTTTGTGAAACTGAATTATAATTTTGGCAGCGGAAAAGTACTAACGGTTTCACAACTGCGTTCGCTTACGGTGAATCAGGATGTAAACATGCTCCGTATTTTCGGAAACGACCTTCCATTTCAGCCGGGGTATCAATACAATTTCAGCGAGCAAATGGATAATGCCAATACCTATACACATGATGCGTATATGAGTTTGGTGAATTGGAAACAATCGGTAAATAAACGTTTTTCATATGATGCTACTTTCTCGCGGTTTTATGTAAGATTAAGGGCTGATGCCAATGGCCGTGACTGGCGTCCGGATGTGGTGGTAAATGAACTCGATCCGAATTCGATTAACCAATATCCGAATACGTATTTTAATCCGGGTGACAGTGTGGCTTATGTAAACAATCCATCTGGCTTTTACAATAATAATGGTGTTGCTACCCTTTGGCACGACCATTATTTCGAGGAGTATACGGCCAAAGCCCAGGGGAATTATTTTTCGAAGAACTCCCTCAATAAACTCACTTTTGGTTTCGAATTAAAATGGCAGGAGATGCAATGGATTGATGTTATTCGTCCGTGGATTGGCGCTCCTTATCCGTTGCCTAATGGGCAACAATCGCAAACATTCAGATTGGGTCAGCAAAGTGATGTGTGGAAAGTAAACCCGCAGCGTGGAGGTTTTTTTGTGTCGGATCAAATTAAATACAAAGGGCTTATTGCGAGTGTGGGTGGACGATTTGAATACTGGGCACCGGGAAAATATGTGGATGATGCTGTTGCCAACCCGGATGCTCCAATCAGGGATGAGGTGCGCAAAAGTTATTTAGACAATTCAACCAAAATAGGCAACCTAAGGTATAAATTCAGGTTCCTGCCCAAGTTGTCGGCTTCGTTTCCGATCCGGGAGAATCAGATTTTATATTTCAATTACGGCCATACGACCATTCTTCCGCATCCGTCTTATATTTATCCGGGTTTGAATCCGTTTTACCAGGATCGGTCAACCATTGCCAATGTGGGTAATCCCGACCTGAATCCTGAAGTGGATATCAGTTATGAAATCGGTTTAAAAACGCAAATTACAAGCAATGATGCGTTTACCTTAACGGCATTCTGGAAAGACAAGTACGATTTTATTACAACCACTACCATGCTGATTGTAGATGCTACGGGCAGAGAAGTTCCGCGCACCATTAGGATTAATTCGGATTATGCGCGTACACGTGGAATTGAGGTTGGGTATATTAAACGTATTGGCAACTGGTATAACGGGCAAGCATCGTTTACCTATATGGTAACAACCGGGCAAAGTGCAAGTGCCAATGAAGCCATCAAAGATATTTTGGCCAGTGGAGCCAATGAGGATACCCGGGAGTTTTATTTGCCATGGGATATTCCGATGGATTTTAAGACAAACCATACCTTTAAAATAGACCGTAAAAAAGCAGCTCATGCAAACGGATTGGGCAACAAGTGGAGCTTTTATTTTGAGACGGTTTGGCGTTCGGGTGTTCGGTACACTCCATACTATTTTGCCTATAATGATGTGAATACAGGAAGGCCGATATATGTGCAAAGTACGGACCCTAATGATAAATGGGGAAAGATAGGGGAGTATTGGTTTTGGGCGGATGCCACGGTTACCAAATGGTGGAATTTTAAATGGGGAAAACTAAGCTGGAACCTGCAAATCACCAATTTATTTAACAACCAAAATTCGAGCATCATCAATCCGGTTACAGGCCGAGCTTATACTAACGGAGATAATGTACCTGATACCTGGGTAGATCCGAGGTATAACAATCCGAAGCAGGGGATGCAGGGCCCACCGCCCAGCAATCCGGCACGTTACCTGGCTCAGCGCCATATTATCACTGGGATTGCCGTTAAGTTTTAGTTACTAAATTCTTAACCTTACACTAAACTTATTAAAATGCTTGGTGGTTGTAAATCAAGAATGTATTTTTGTATCAGAAACACAGAAGCATATGAAAAGAATATTTTACACCCTAAGTCTCATTGCATTAACTTTTGGAGTGCATGCACAATGGATTATCAATGATGATTTTACTTCATCACCAGCGACTGTGCTAACCACAACTGGTTGGACGGTAACGCAAGCAAATGTTACTAATCCAATTAGTGTCGTTTCACCTGGTTTGTCTTTTACAGATTATCTAAATTCAGGACTTGGTAATGCTGCAGCTCTCGCCAATAATGGTCAGGATATTTATATAGGGGGCACCGGAGTATCAGCGGATAGCGCCTATTGTTCTGCAATGATTAATGTAAGTGCAGCTCAAGCTACCGGTGATTATTTCTTTGCAATGTTGCCAAATAATTCATCAACTAATTTCATTGGTAGGATTTTTATAAAATCAACTTCTGGAGGTTATTTATTGGGTTTGGCCAAGGGGTCATCAGGAACTGCTTACGGTTCAACAGTTCTTTCACTCAATACTACTTATGCAATTGTGTGTAAATATGCTTTCAGATCGGGTAATTCTACTGATGATGAAGTTAGTCTATATGTGTTTACAACGTCAATGCCGGCCTCGGAACCTTTAACAGCGGAGGTTGGTCCAATTTCAGGAACAACTGATGCTCCTAATATTTCAAGAATTGTTCTTCGTCAGGGTAACGCGAGTAATGCTCCTACAATGGTAGTGGATGGGGCTCGCCTTGGGACACCATGGTCAACAGGTTACTTACCCGTTACTTACAAGACCTTTAATGTTATTCAAGCCCCGGATGCCAATATTTTAAGATGGACAACAGCTTCAGAAAGCAATAATAGCCATTTTGATATCCAACGCAGTGCGGATGGCAAAAACTTTGAAACAATTGGAAAAGTAAAAGGCCATGGGAATTCAATGAAGGTAAATGCCTACCAATACAGCGACAATGCTTATTTAACTGCCAAAACCATTTATTACCGTTTGAAACAAGTTGATTATGATGGTAAGTTTGAATTGTCGAAAACCATTAGTATTTCAAACACTGCAACTAAAGCGGGTATTGCGGCAACATTACCCAATCCGTTTAATGATGAGTTATCGGTAACAATATCATCAGGCAGTGCAACTACTGCTACGATTGAATTAATGGATATGATTGGCAAATTACACCACACTGCCAAGGAACAACTTGTTGCAGGAAGCAATATCATTACGATTAATACAACTGATATGCCTGATGGAATTTATTTTGTAAGATTAAACTATAACGGAGAAACCTTTACACAAAAGGTAATCAAAAAATAATCCATTCTGAATGGATAAAAAAGGTTCTGCATCGTGGGTGCAGAACCTTTTTTGTTTTCAAGCGTTTATATTTAATTGGCCTAATAATCTAAGTGTAAAGTTGAATAGGGATTGGAGAGAAGTCATATTTGTTAAACACAATTGGAAGGCTACATTTGCGCCACCAATAAATGAGTTAACGCAAACTCAACATAATTTTATTATTTCATGAAATACGATGTAACTGTAATAGGATCGGGACCGGGCGGCTATGTAGCTGCAATCCGTTGTGCTCAATTAGGTTTTAAAACTGCCCTTATCGAAAAGTATTCAACCCTTGGTGGTACTTGTTTAAATGTAGGTTGTATTCCAAGTAAAGCATTGCTTGATTCGTCAGAGCATTTTCACAATGCCACACACACGTTTTCCACGCATGGTATTGACATTAAAGGAGAAGTGCAGGTAAACCTGGCTCAAATGATTGCCCGCAAGGATGGGGTCATCAAACAAACCTGTGATGGTATCGACTTCTTAATGAAGAAAAATAAGATTGATGTGTACAAGGGTGTTGGCTCATTTGTAACCAAAAATAAAATCAAGGTTACAGGAGAAAAAACGGAAGAGATTGAAACGGACAAAGTGATTATAGCTACAGGTTCAAAACCATCTTCATTGCCGGGAATTGATATTGACAAAAAACGTGTTATCACATCAACGGAAGCGCTAAAATTAACCGAAGTGCCAAAACACCTTATTATTATTGGTGGTGGTGTTATCGGATTGGAACTGGGTTCGGTGTACGCACGTTTGGGAGCAAAAGTTTCGGTTATTGAATATATGGGATCGATTATTCCAACGATGGATGCATCATTGGGAAAAGAATTGCAACGTGTGTTGCGCAAGCAAGGTTTTGATTTCCATTTTAACCATAAAGTAAAATCGGCAAAAGCAAAAGGTAAAGAAGTAACGGTAGTAGCGGATAACGAAAAGGGAGAAGAAGTTACCTTTACAGGTGATTATTGCCTGGTATCTGTTGGCCGAAAGGCATACACTGAGGGGTTAGGTTTAGAAGCGATCGGTATTAAACCGGACGAACGCGGACGTATTGAAACGGATGCTCATTTGGAAACTTCAGTTAAAGGAATATATGCTATTGGAGATGTGGTGAAAGGTGCGATGCTTGCGCACAAAGCTGAAGAGGAGGGAACATTTGTAGCCGAAATAATGGCGGGCCAAAAACCGCATATTAATTACAATCTTATTCCGGGTGTTGTGTATACGTGGCCGGAAGTTGCAGGAGTGGGTGCTACCGAGGAGGAATTGAAAAAAGCGGGTGTAAAATATAAGACGGGGTCGTTTCCGATGCGCGCTTTGGGGCGTGCGCGCGCAAGTATGGATATAGATGGTTTTGTAAAGATTCTGGCAGACGAAGCTACTGATGAGGTACTTGGAGTGCACATGATAGGGCCTCGCGTAGCGGATTTAATAGCCGAAGCGGTAGTAGCAATGGAATACAGGGCTAGTGCCGAGGATATCAGCCGCATGAGTCACGCGCATCCTACCTATGCTGAGGCAGTGAAAGAAGCTGCCCTCGCTGCTACGGCAAACAGGTCAATTCACATGTAGTATTATAGGGGTTAGTGGATAGGGATTAGGGTATAGGGGTTAGCGCAGATCCGAGATATTAATCCATAAAGAGGGTAAAATCCGGTGAAACTATTTCACCGGATTTTTTTATGTAAATAAATGAGTATCTTTATACTACTAATTAAAAACATCATGAAAGCAATAATGATTCTGGTATTATTATGTGGTCCTGTTTGGTGTATGGCACAGCAAGGACTTCAACCCATGGACGAGCCTGCTTACGATCCTAAAAAAATAAAGGAGGGGCTACCTGCTCCGGATAACAATTATTACAAGAACAAAGAAGCTGCAGTGGTTCAATCAGTGGGTGGCAGATACAACGAAGAAGAATTGAACAGAATGGCGCGCAAGGATGTGAATGGAATTGCATCCACTGTTGCCGGTGTTCAATCGGTGGCGGGAGGCACACCTGATATAAGAGGTGCCGGGGCAGCGGGTACAGCTTATTTTGTGGATGGGGTAAGGGTTTATGGAGCGCTGCCTATTATTACTAAATAGTTTAAAATTAATACGTTAATTTCCTATTATTAGCCTTATTTGCGAACTAAAATTATAATCATTTTTATGAGAAAAAGTTACTTGTACTTTTTAGTGGCCGGAATTATTTGTTTAAGTATTCCAGTGCATGCGCAGTTTATTAATGTCACTTCACCAACTGCTCATTACAATGAAGATTTTAATACACTAAGTACTGCGGGTACCAATCAATCGACCTTGCCTAGTGGATGGTGGATCAACGAGTCAACAACAGCTGCAGTAAGTGCTAATAATATGGCATACAATGTTGGGGATGGTTCATCAAATGCAGGAAATACGTATAGTTATGGCACGGGTACCAATACCGATCGTGCATTGGGCTCATTGGCAAGCGGAAGCAATGCGTCAAATTTTGGCGTTCGTTATATCAATAATACGGGAGCAACATTTACATCTTACACCATTAGCTTCACAATGGAGCAGTGGAGAGCAGGAGGTCGTACGGGTTTAGATTCATTGTATTTTTATTATACAGTAAATGGTTCAATGGATAGTGTTGGATATGTGCGAATCAATAATAGTGCCTGGACAAGAAATACTCAAGGCGATATTGTTAGCAAAGTGACACCTGTTTCAGGGGGAGGATTGGATGGAAACATCAGTGCGAACCAACAAAGATATACCATTACGATAACAGGAGTAACGGTTAATGTGGGGGATTCATTGTATTTGCGTTGGAGAGATCCGAATGTTGGAGGCAATGATGATGGCCTTGCTATTGATTCGTTTTCGTTTGTTGTAGATAATTCAGGAGGAATTACACCACCATTACCTTTAACAAATTTAACTGTAACAGGTCTTACCAAAAATACTGCACAGGTTTCGTATACCAAAAATGTGAATTATGTGGACAGCACCATGAGTATTTTGGTGTTTGCTAAAAAAGATATAGCCGTTATAGCGGGAACACCGAACAGCAGCAATGCTAATTATACAGCTAGTTCTGATTTGATGTTGCCGGGAACGGCCTACCAGCATGATGCAAATGCATTTTGTGTTTACAAAGGAGATGCAAACAGTTTTACATTATCAGGGATGGAAATAGGTGTATCGTATCATTTCCTTTCATATGCAGTAACAGATGCTGATTCTCTTTATTCAACAGGTGCAACAGCTATTGGACTATCTTCGGGAAAACCTCCTGTGGTTACCTCCTTGACGTTTACTTCGGGCGGACAAACTAGTGCTAAATTACACTGGACAAAACCTGCTGTCTATACTAATGGTACATATACAACAGTTGTGTTTGTCAAACAGGACAGCGGTATAACAGGTTTGCCAACAGCACTTTTCGCAACGGCCTATACAGCAAGTGCTGATTTTAGTAATTCTTTGAGTGAACTTGAAACAGATACACTTGCCAGTTGTGTATTCAATGGTGATGAAGACTCGGTTTGGGTTACGGGTTTAACGGTTGGAACTACTTACTATGCTTCGGTTTTTGTGTTCCGCGAAGCAGATAGTGTGTATGCAGAACCATTAAGTGCATCTGTAGCTACCGATGGTTTAATTCCTTTACCACAGCCAGCAACCAATTTAGTTGTGGCACAAAATGGTTTTTATGCGCTTGACTTATCGTGGTTAAAAGGTTCGGATTATGTGGACTCTTCTTACACAACACTGGTGTTTGCAAAAGCCAATTCGGCAATTATTACCGGTGCAAATACAACTCCTTTGGGCAATTATATTGATTCAATCAACTTTGGAAAAGGAACAATTTACCAGCATGATCCGATGGCGTTTTGCATATACAAAGGTGATGCTACCAATATGACGGTAACAGGTTTGATGGACTTAACCCAATATCA
>CALRRW020000023.1:0-9665 GCA_943370695.1 Comamonas sp. lk
TGGGATGAGAAACAACTATCCATATGGAACAGTTTCGTCTCCTACATTCACCTCTTTATATGGAGGAAAACTCGGACCAAACACATACCCGGGTTTTACAGGGACCGTATTTGAACCGATAGATGAATACAAAGGTGACTTTGCTCGGGGTTATTTATACATGGCTACTCGCTACCAAAATTTAATTGGAAGTTGGGTAGGCGCAAGTTATGGAAATGCCGGTGACGTGCTTGCCGGAAACAGCTTTCCCGCATTTGATACCTGGCATGTAAATCTGTTATTGGATTGGCATAATTTAGACCCGGTAAGCGATAAAGAAATGAAACGCAACAATGCCATTTATGCCTTACAGAATAACCGGAATCCTTTTATTGACAGTCCGCATTTTGCACAACGTATATGGGGTGGCAGCATTCCGACTGAACCAACCATCTCTGCAAGCAATTTCTCAACAACCAATATCAATAATAACAGCGTTACCTTAAACTGGAAAAGCGGTAATGGAAACAGGCGGATTGTTCTGGTAAAAGCACTGAGTGCGGTAAATGCTTTTCCAACCGATACGTTTCAATACAATGCCAATAGCAATATCAGCTTAGCTCCCCAAATCGGAACAGGCAATTATATTGTGTATAATGGAACAGGCAGTAGTGTAACCTTAACCAATATGGTGCAAGGCACAACTTATTATTATGCTGTTATCGAATACAACGGTTGGTACACCACGAGCAATTACCAGGCTTCGGGATACCTTACTTCGAGTGCCACCACATTACCCATTAAATTAGTATCGTTTACAGCAACAGCCCAAAACAACAATGAAGTACTTTTGCAATGGACAACCGCCAGCGAACAAAACAATCATTATTTCACCCTTGAACGCAGCACGGATGCAGCAAACTGGGAAGCAATCGGCAACATAAAAGGCTCAGGTAACAGTTCCAAAACAATAAACTACCAATACATAGATGATTTAACCTCATCAACCAATCAACTCATCAACCAATCAACCATTTATTACCGCCTGCAACAGACAGACTTTGATGGAAAAACATCATTTTCAAAAACAGTGAATGTTCACTTTAAATCAGATGAATTATCCGTTTCCGAAATAACTCCCAATCCATTTCACATTGATTTACGTATCTCTTTTCAAACACCGCCACAAGGCGAAATTTATTACTCTATTAAAAACTTAATGGGCGAAACTTATGTTGAAGAGAAAAGAAATGTACAAAATGGCACTACCCTCCAACTTAATGCTACTGACCTGGAGCAGCTTGCTAATGGTGTGTATGTCCTGCAACTCCAATATGCAGGTAAACAATACCACCACAAAATCATCAAACAATAACATGGATACCTTTAGCTTAAACAAAACTGAAGAGCAATGGAAACAAGAGCTCACCGAAGAACAATTTTATGTGATTCGCCAAAAAGGAACCGACAGACCTTATACCGGTAAATACGACCAGCATTGGGAAGCAGGAACATACGAATGTGCTGCTTGCGGAAACGAATTGTTTAAATCGGATACAAAATTTGATGCCGGATGTGGTTGGCCAAGTTTTTATGAAGCTTTGGACAAAACCAAAATTATAGAGAAGGTAGACATTAGCCACGGAATGAAACGCACAGAAGTGCTCTGCGCAAACTGTGGCGGACATTTGGGCCATGTATTTGATGACGGACCAGCAGCCAAAGGCGGGTTGAGGTATTGCATCAACTCTACTTCCATTGATTTCAACAAACCCGACTCAGCTTCAAAATAAAAGCAGGCAATAAGTTGATATGTGATTGTGTAAATCAATTACTATAATCAGCGGCTATATTTTTCCATATTTCACATTTCCTTTCTAAAGTTCGGGATTAATTATTCAAATTTTATTCTAGGTTTGAAACCATGGATAACCGTAAACTTTTGCTCAGCGTTCTTGCGCTCTTCTTTTTTGATTCTGTTTTGCACCTGGCAAACTGGATAGAATGGGTTTCTGTTTCTCCTTATCTTCTGGCTGTTTCCCGTTTCATCTTCATTATCGGGCTTGGATATTACGCATTTAAATCGCGTTCGCTTACCGTAAGTATTTTACTCGCCATGTTTATAGGCATTGAGGTAGCCGAATATTTTCCAACAGCAGCTTTGGAGATGAAAGTATTCAGCGATATTTTTTTACGCCTCATCAAAACCATCATTGCGCCTTTGCTTTTTGCTACCCTCGTTGTAGGTATTGCGGGCCATAGCGATTTAAAACAAGTAGGCCGGATGGGCTGGAAATCCATTTTGTATTTTGAAGTGGTAACAACCATTGCCCTATTTATCGGACTGGTTGCCATCAATATTTCAAAGGCAGGTGTAGGTTCCTCATTGCAGGCGCAAACAGAGCAGGTAGATAAAGCCAATAAACTCTTGGAACAAAAACATTCCCATAATGTGATACTCGATATTTTTCCGGAAAACATTGCCAAATCCGTTGCCGAAAACCAGATTCTTCAAATTGTGATATTTAGCATTCTGTTTGGTATTGCATTGGCACAGGTAAAAGGCGAGCGCAAAGACAAAATGGTGCATGCCATCGAAGGGTTGGCCGAGGTGATGTTTAAGTTTACCAACCTCGTCATGTATGTTGCGCCCCTTGCCGTAGGCGGTGCTATTGCCTATGCCGTGGCAAGTATGGGTTACGGTGTACTGCACGATTTGCTCAAACTGCTTGTTACATTATACGTTGCATTGGTGGTTTTTATTCTAGTTGTGCTCGTACCCATCGGATTGCTGGTAAAACTTCCTTTCAAAAAATTCATCGAACATATTTCCGAACCACTATCCATTGCATTTGCTACTGCAAGTTCAGAAGCAGCCTTGCCTAAAGCCATGGAGAACCTTGAAAAAATGGGCATTCCGCGCAAAGTTGTGGCCTTTGTGTTACCCACAGGCTACAGTTTTAATTTGGATGGAACCACCCTTTACCTTTCGTTGGCCTCCGTTTTTGTGGCGCAAGTTTGTGGTATTGATTTAACCATTGCCCAACAAATCCAAATGTGCGTGATACTGATGCTTACCAGCAAAGGTGTGGCAGGCGTGCGTGGTGCATCGTTTCTGATTTTAGTTGGTACCGTGGCTTCACTTGGACTCGATCCTCAAAAAGCATTTGCGATATTAGCCATCGATGCCTTTATGGACATGGGAAGAACTTCCGTGAACCTGATTGGAAACTGTCTGGCTACTTATGTAATAGCGAAGTGGGAAGGAGAAATTTAATGCAGAGTTAGGAGTGAGTAAAAATGCGGAACTGATTCACCCCACATTTCTCTGTTTATCTTTTGTCCTTGTTTTTTACACAAACGGCAACCCTTTCTCAAATATATTACCTACATTCGAATAACAATGCAATACAACGCTGCCCATATTAGTTCATCTTTATTTCTGCCCGAGTGCTGTGGCAGCAGCATTCACTATAACTAGTGGACTATCGGGGACCGGATGTTGCCGAAGTCCCATACGCATTTATTTCAAACAAATTTTAGTAATCTTGCGTGGAGCTTGGCTCCTGTAATTGGTTAATCATGTAAATAGGTAATTGGTTTATACTTTTATAAATTGTAATCCTTTACCGATTAACTAACCTACGCTTGATTCAAACCAAACAAATAATATCATATTAAAAATGAAACGATATACATTAATAGATCAAAAGCTGTTTATTGAAAACAGGAAACGATTTGCAGCACAATTAAAACCAAAATCACTGGCTATATTCCACAGCAATGATGTGATGCCCCGCAATGGCGATGCAAGCTTTGAGTTCAAACAAAACAGTGATATGTTTTGGCTCACCGGTATCGACCAGGAGGAATGCGCAGTTGTTATTTTCCCCGACTGTCCGGTTCCTGCTTACCGCGAAGCCTTGTTTGTAAAACGCACCAACGAGCATATTGCAGTATGGGACGGACACAAATACACCCAGGCAGAAGCAACCGCTGCTTCAGGAATCAAAAATGTGTTTTGGATGGACGAGTTTGATAACCTCATGCGCGCTGTAATTAACATGAGCAGCCAGGTATATTTAAACACCAACGAAAATGACCGAGCCAGTAATACCGCCATGTACAAGGATTTAAGTTTTGCCTTACAAATGCGTGAGCGTTTTCCATTGCATACCTATGAGCGTGCAGCACCCATTATGCAGCGCTTGAGGTCAATGAAATCGACCATGGAAGTGGAGTACATGAAACATGCTATCGAAATTTCGAACAAGATGTTTCACCGCGTAATGAAGTTTGTAAAACCGGGTGTAAAAGAATACGAAGTAGAGGCGGAAGTGATTCATGAATTTATTCGCAATGGAGCAGCAGGGCATTCGTTCACGCCTATTGTTGCCAGCGGAAAAAACGCCTGTACACTCCATTATATCGACAATGCCGGAGTATGCAATGATGGCGAATTATTATTGCTCGACAGTGGAACCGATTACGGAAATTACATCAGCGACATGACGCGTGTGATGCCCGTAAATGGAAAATTCACCCACCGCCAAAAGGAAGTATACAATGCCGTATTGCGTGTAATGCGCGAAGCTAAAAAAATGCTAAAACCCGGAATAATGCTGATGGAATACCATGATGAAGTTTGCAAGGTGATGGAAAAAGAACTGGTGGATTTGAAATTGCTCACAATGGATGATATCAAAAACCAAAATCCGGCCTGGCCCGCATTTAAAAAATACTATATGCACGGAACTTCCCATTTCCTGGGATTGGATGTACACGATGTGGGCATGCGTTACGAACCCATGCAGGCAGGCATGATGTTTAGCTGCGAGCCCGGTATTTACATTCCACAGGAAGGAATCGGTATCCGTTTGGAAAACGAAATTCTGATTACAGCCGATGGCTGCATCGATTTGATGGAACATATTCCCATTGAAGCAGATGAAATCGAACTGCTCATGAATGGATAATTCATAAGCATCCTTATTAAAACGTTATTGATATTATCAGTAACGTTTTTTTTGTGCCTTAAAAACAATACGAAAGATTGCAATGCCCCCACCCGTGGGCCAATCCGCCTTTATACTCCTGCGAAATGTTTGCTTTTCCATACACTACTTGGAAACGTTTGAAAGCAATGGTAACCCCATAAAAAACTTGCCCCACAAAACGGTTTACCTGTGAAACTTCTAAAGTATAAATGCTTTCGCTGAACAAGCCCCCTTGCATTGTAGCATTATAGCCAACTGCCTTCCCCATTGTTTTCACATACAGGTACGCCTGAAATTTTCGGGAGTCGCTTTGTTTTGTAATTCCCAAACTCTTAAAATAATCGTTCATCAAACCAAATCTCAACATGGCCCCAACGGAAACATCTGTATACAGTGTTCCCAACCTCACTTGCGATAATCCAGCCAATACGATATGCTCTTTGTTCACCAACCCTTTTTCATACTGCAGCGTATAATTGACAATCACATCATTGGATACCTGGTATTCCCAACCCAAAGGCAAAATATCGCCAATGGCACGGTGAATATTGGTTTGCTCCTGCTTGCCACCAACAGCAGGCCCCATCAACCCAATATCAAATTGGCTATATATTTTGGTATGTGTATTATGATTCAACGCTGTTCTAAAATTCGATAAAAACATCGTACCTGCATAAGGACGGTTGCCAACAGGAACAGTATCAATACGAATACTTGTGGGGGTAAATCCATCGCGCTCAATCGCAATACCTGCATAGGTTTGAGTTGTGGTTTCAGGTTTAAAGAGCAAAACATTAACCGGCAATTTCAACAAAACCGGAGCAATGTATTCCAGTCGAACACCTTGCGTGTAATACCTATCTGTTGCACTAAAATAGTCATTATCATAGTTCAAGCTTACAAGCCTGTCTTGGGCAGCAGCGGAAATTGAAAACAACACAAAAAGGATGAGGCTGAGTCGCATATCATAGCTACGTAATTAATCGCTTCACAGTTTGTTTATAAAAATATATAACCCTCCTCCCCCTTTTTCGGATATTTGAACCCATGCAGGACGCTTCCACCAATCTTCAAAACAGTTCAATTGACTACAACAGTTCGCACTTTAAGCGCACGTTTGAAGCTTTGGAAAACACCAATGAAAGCATTTTTATTACAGGCAAAGCCGGAACAGGAAAATCAACACTCCTCAGGCATTTTGTGGCCAATACCAAAAAACAGGTTGTGGTACTGGCTCCTACAGGCATTGCTGCCATTAATGTTGGAGGCAGCACGGTGCATTCCTTTTTCCGATTGCCGTTCAGGCCCATTGTGCAAGATGATGAAGAGATTCACCGTTTTTCAAAATCAACCGAAAAATTTAAAATACTCCATAAACTCGACACGTTAATTATTGATGAGGTTTCAATGTTGCGTGCTGATTTAATTGATGCAATCGACCAATCGCTTCGTGTAAACGGAGGCGACCCAAGCAAACCATTCGGAGGCAAACAGGTTGTCTTTTTTGGCGATTTGTTTCAGTTGGAACCTGTGGTGCAGAACAATGAAGTGGAGCGTTATTTGTTCAACGAATATTACAACAGCCATTACTTTTTTGATGCACGTGTTTTCCGGGAATTGCATTTGAGTTGCATTGAATTGCGCAAAGTATACCGGCAAACAGATCCTGATTTTATCAACTTGTTGGATTCCATTCGCCTCAAAAAAGCTGGCGATAGTGACCTGGAAAAACTAAACTCCCGAATCGACAGGTATTTTGAACCCACTACCGATGATTTGTATGTAACCCTTTGCACACGCAACAATACAGCTGCCGGTATCAATGAGTTTAATTTAAGTAAACTCTCGTCACTGGAGTATGTTTACAAAGGAATGGTTGAAAACGAATTTAGTTTGAAGCAACTACCCACCGAAGAAATTTTGGTGTTAAAAGAAGGTGCTCAAATCATTTTTATTAAAAACCATGCAACCGGAAAATGGGTAAACGGCACCATTGCCAAAGTGCATAAACTATCGCCCGATAAAATTGAAGTGGAATTGCCCAATGGCGATATTGAAGAAGTGCAACTCGAAACCTGGGAAAACAAATTGTACAAATGGGATGCCATGAACCGCAGGGTAAAAAGCGAAGTGATTGGAACATTTAAACAGTTTCCCATCAAACTTGCCTGGGCCATTACCATTCACAAAAGCCAGGGTTTAACGTTCGACAGGATGATATTGGAAATGGGCGGAGGAGCCTTTGCACATGGCCAATTGTATGTTGCACTAAGCCGTTGCCGCAGTTTCGAAGGATTGATATTGCGTGAGCCCATTCGCTACAAAGACATCATCATTGATGAACGGGTGATTAAGTTTGCTAAAGAGTTTGCTTCATTGGAAGACACTTAGTTTCATCCGCGTTATTTGCGGGAGAAAATTAGGCTTGATTGTTTCCCAAAGTCTCTGGATCGCTGATTGCGCAGAAACAATAGCTAAGACTATACGTCTCTGAATTGTCCTTTTAAAAAATCCTGATAGGCTAAGTTTATGCCTTCTTCCAAACTAATTTTGGGTTTCCAGCCCATGCTGCGCAATTTTGTTGCATCCATTAATTTGCGAGGTGTACCATCGGGTTTGCTTGCGTCAAATTTGATGTCGCCTGTGTAACCAATTACTTTTTTCACCAGTTCGGCAACATCCTTAATCGAAATATCTTCACCATAACCCACATTCACAAATTGCAATTCATTGTATTCCTGCATCAACAAAAAGCACGCATCCGCAACATCATCTACAAACAAAAACTCACGTAAGGGCTTGCCTGTTCCCCATGCTTCAATAAAGGGTGCATTGTTTTCTTTTGCTTCGTGTATCCTGCGAATCAAAGCCGGTAGTACGTGCGAATGACTGGAATGGTAATTATCGCCATAACCAAATAAATTGGTGGGCATCACCGAAATAAAATTACAACCGTATTGCTTGCGGTAACTCTCACATAATTTGATTCCGGCTATTTTTGCAATGGCATACGGTTCGTTGGTTTCCTCCAATAAGCCCGTCAACAAATAATCTTCCTTTAAAGGTTGAGGAGCCAACTTCGGGTAAATACATGATGAACCAAAAAACATCAGTTTGGTTACATTATTTACATATGCCTGGTGAATGATATTCGATTCCATCATCAGGTTTTGGTAAATAAAATCGGCACGGTAGGTATTATTGGCAACGATACCCCCCACTTTTGCCGCTGCTAAAAAAACATAATTCGGTTTTTCTATTGCAAAAAAATCGGCAACAGCCTGTTGGTTTGTTAAATCAAGTTCCTTTGAAGTTCGAACCACAATATTGTTAAATCCTTCTTTCACCAATTTGCGGTTAACAGCCGAACCCACCATTCCTTTATGACCAGCTATATATATTTTTTCGTGTTTTTCCATTTGGTATGCCACAGATTAGCACTGATTGTATTTTAAAGGACAATTAACACTAAGTGATAATTGTTAAATGACCACAGCAATTACACACTCAATAAACCAGTGCAATTTATCACTGACGTATTCTAAAAATAAATCTGTGCTAATCTGTGGCAAAAATCCTCTATTCGAAATAGTTCATTGTTTTAAATCCTGAATCTTTCAGGAAGAGCTCTTTTTGCATCAGCTTTAAATCGCCTTTCATCATATCTTTTACCAATGCTGGTAAATCATATTTCGGTTTCCAGTTCAATTTTGTTTGTGCTTTGGTTGGGTCGCCAATTAACAAATCAACCTCAGTTGGGCGGAAATAGCGGGGATCAACAGCAACAACTTCCTGGCCAACGGTTAGTTTGCACGAAAGGATACCAAGCTCCTTTAACCTTGCGGCATCAATCGATTCCACAAAACCAATTTCAGTATCATCTGTTCCCTTAAATCCTAGTACGATTCCTAAATCGGCAAAGCTCATTTTCACAAACTCGCGAACAGCGGTTGTAACACCGGTGGCAATTACATAGTCTTCGGGTTTTTCTTGTTGCAAAATTAAATACATCGCTTCCACGTAATCTTTTGCATGCCCCCAATCCCTTTGTGCATTGAGGTTTCCCAAAAACAATTTATCCTGCATACCCAAAGCAATCCTGGAAGCGGCACGTGTAATTTTGCGTGTTACGAATGTCTCGCCACGGATGGGGCTTTCATGGTTAAACAATATACCGTTGCAGGCAAACATTCCATATGCCTCACGATAGTTTACCGTAATCCAGTAAGCATACATTTTGGCAACGGCATAAGGCGAACGTGGATAAAAGGGTGTTGTTTCACTTTGAGGAACAGCCTGCACCAAACCATACAACTCGGAGGTTGAAGCCTGGTACACTTTTGTTTTGTGGGTTAACCCACAAATACGCAATGCTTCTAAAATACGTAATGTACCAATACCATCCGCATTGGCAGTGTATTCGGGCTCTTCAAAACTCACCGCTACGTGACTCATTGCTGCCAAATTGTATATTTCATCGGGCTGTGTTTCCTGTATAATCCGAATTAGGTTAGACGAATCCGTTAAATCACCATAATGCAATTTTAACCTCAAATTGCGCTCATGCGGGTCTTGATACAAATGGTCAATTCGATCGGTATTAAACAACGAACTTCTCCGTTTGATACCATGAACCATATAACCTTTGTTTAACAAAAACTCTGCTAAATAAGCCCCGTCCTGTCCTGT
>CALRRW020000024.1:0-9574 GCA_943370695.1 Comamonas sp. lk
CAAGTGTATCATCAATTGATGCACCAGGAGCAACATCATATATTACCCAATAATTATTTGTATCGCCAGGAGTAGATGATAAAGTATCTGCAATAGTAAATACAATAGGACCACTAGGATTGTTTACAGTACCCAATAGTTTGTTGGTATTAAATATTGTGGCATTACCAGTTGTATATAATTTAGCCGCCAAAATATTGGTTGCAGGATTGTTTGACAAACCTGTATTTGCCCTGAACTCATTGGTGACAATCCATCCGCATCCGTTTGCTGTAACAGGTACACGCATCATAGTATGATTTGTTGCACCGGCAAAAACAAACGCATTGTTTTCAACTGCCGCTTTAGAAGTAACATGAACCGGGTTATCTAATAATGTCAGCGTATAATCTTCTACCTCACTTTGAACAGAGGTTCCAAAACAAGGAGCACTGCCTACCGCTGAAAACACATTGTATGTTCTTACCCTCATGCGCAACTCTTTTGCTGCTGCATCACATGGTACATTAAACTGGTATGTTACAGGAACTCCGGCAACTGAGTTAGCTGCAATCTGGAATGTATCTCCAGCGCCAAACACACCATCATCATTATAATCAAACATTACATATATTTTGCTGCTTGCACTTACCGGGGTCACCGAAATTGTATAACGGCTTCCTCTCAAAAGGCTTGTTGTATTGGCTCCTACAGGTGCATAATTAAAATACAAATTAGGTGCTGTACATGTTGTTCCAGATGTATTGTTTAATGTATTGAGTGTAATATTACTCATACATGCTCCACCTGAAAGTCCTGTTGGAATACAATAAGATGATTTTATTCTGCGATTACCTGCAGGGTCTGCAATAACAGGTAAACGTGGTGTTCCAAAATAGGTAACAGACACAAGTGATGCATCAACAGAATCTGTAAGTACTGCACCTGGTTTCAAATCATAGGTTAACCAAAAATAACTTGTTCCTGAATTGATTAATCTGTTTCCGTTGATAACGAAATTACCTAACGCCCCGCTTCCGGCAGGAACCGTGTAAGAACCAAATAAGTTAACGGTGTCAAATAAAGGATTTGTACCTGTATACCAAACCTTGGCTGTTGCAATATTTGCTTTGTCATTTACACCGACAGCATCAAACGTAAAGCTTGATACATATGCAGGTGCTCCGAGTGCGGTTTGCACAGCTACTCTTACCATTTCACTATTTACTGCGGCTTGCGATACATTTACAGTTTTACCTTGTACAACATTTGCATCAACAAATACAGCAGCAGTACCCATAATAATATATGACTTAGGTGTGGTTGGTGCTTGTGAAATACTTGCAACCGAACTGCCTACAAAACCTGCGGAAGGAACCGATGCAATATTGGCCGTAAGCAAAGTATCTTGTGCCACGGTGAAATATTGGATGGTATCGTATGTATTTGCAACACCTCCGGTTAATAATGTATAATCCAGTGTGAAATCAAACGGAGAAACAGCATTGCTGGCTTCTACCCATTTCCAACCATTGGTACTTGAATTGTTTGCTCCAAATACATTGGCTTCGGTTGAACGTTTAAAATACATGCGAGGAGCAAAACCTAAGGTTGTATTGAGCTGTGAATTATCTGAAATGGTAATATAACCATTAACTACACGGTTTAATGTATCATAAATATGGTTAAGTGAAGAGTCACTCATAATTGGAGCTATTGCATCACGTAATCTTTCGTATGCTCCGATTGTTGAATTAGACAAACTTCTGGTTACACCTGTAATATCCAAATCGTACGGAGCCGTTAATGATGGGAAAACCCCGCTTAATGGTGAACTATAAAAAGGAACCAATACACTCGGGCTATTGAATAATGGGTTTAGTGAAATACTGTTTACATCTAAAGCCGGTGCCGTAAAGTTCGCTTTCCAATTGGTAAGTGTGCTTAAATTTGTTAGAACATTTGCAGTTGTTGTATAAGCTCCATAATGTCCGTTTGTAGCATTGGCAATATATACGTTATTATAGTTTGCCAATGTTCCTGAAACATTACCGAATTTATTGGTACCACCTTGTGCGGTTGCTAAAGCAGAGCTTGTTAATAATGTAGCAACACCATAATGCATAGCAACACCCGTTTGCGCAGCAGTAATATTTGAGAACGCATTATTAAACAACTTAAAGGAAGGTGTTGTTGAGTTGGCTTCCCATACAATACTTGATAAGTTCAACGAACCCGTAGCGTCTATTTGTACTGTATTATTTACAAACTCATATGTTACTGCATTGGTTAATGCAGTTGTAAGAGGAAGCCAAATACCTTTGATGGCTCTTGTTGATGATACTGTTCCTGTATAAGTAGATGTTAAATTGTATACTAAATTGTTATACACTTTGATATTGATGGCACCAACTGTGTAATGATACAATCTTATCCCTGTAACCGTTGATGCGGTAGTGGTCGACAATGATTTGATATCAGAAAAAGTATTATTGTAAATTCTGTTATTGGTTCCGGTTAACCCTCCAAACGGAGATGTTGCACCCAAGGAAATTCCATTCACATTTCCTGTACACGTAATATTGGCAAATTTACTATTGAAAATTTGAATGTCTTCCTGATAGTATGCATACAACCCAAACGTTTCTGTTGCAAGCGTTGTACTTCCGATATCATTGGGAACATTGCTGCGGCCAATCTGGTTAAAAATAGTTGGGGATGTAGTACCAACAACTGTACCAAGGTCCCTTAGGATATCACTTGCTCCTGTGATTTGCATACCTTGGTATACATCACCAATTGTAAGGTTTAAATAGCTGTTAAAGCTGTTGCAACCTGCTGCATTTGAGGCGCTTGAAACTGCAATGGTAGAGGCTTGTGACATGATACCTCTTGAAGTGGTATTAGCTCTGCCTTGCAACAAAATAGTTGTGTTCTTAATCGTATTGTGCTGTGAACCATTTGTTGTTGTTGCTATTTTGATAAAATATCCGAATTCTGTTAAAGCATTTGGAGCAATTACATCAATTCCATCAATGGTAATATAATCGGCTCCCTCCAACATAAATCCATAATCCAATGCTCCTGATTGGCTATAAGTAGATCCATTAACACCAGAAAATCCTAATGGCGCTAAAACCGGGTTTGCACCTGCTCCGCTTTTTTGGAAAATAATAGGGTTAGCCAAGGTACCTTCTGCTCTTATTGAAGGTAAGTTTTCACTAAACGTTTGTCCGGCTGCTATATTAAAAGTTATAGGATTTGTAATTCCACTACAACCTGCTGCTGCATTTACCCAACCTATGGCTTCGGTAATAGATGCAAAATTATTACCTGAAGTAGGTAAGGTATTATTAATAGTATATGTACCAACAGAAGTTAAAGGTAAATTAGGACGAGAAATAACACTGATTTCATCTATTGCAGCAGGAGCGTATGATGCGGTTGTAGACCCGTCCCATACAATTACAAGCCTGATTGTATCATTTGCTGAACAAACATTTAACAATGATTGGGGGATGTAACCCAAATAAGAACTTGTTCCGGGAAGAGCAGGAGAAATTGGACTTAGCAACAAAACAGGAGCTCCTGTTCCCCATGCATTCGTACCAACCGTAGCGCTTCCTGAAGTAGGCTGACCTACAACAGGTGTTAAAGAAGGGCGGCATGCATACACCAAAAAACGACCATTTGAGGCGCCTTGCAATGCATACTTCAAAGAAACAGACACGTTGTTTTCACCTGCCGGTATAATAATGTCTCTGTAAATGTGGGTAGACTTATCAGTAGATGAAGTATAGTTCCAAGAAGCACCCCCATCAGGAGATATGTATGCACATCTGCTTGCTGTTGGAAAAGAGTAAGCCCCTTGTGTAAGACCTGTACCTGTATACCAATTATTGGTAACGGTTCCATTGGTAACCACTGTCCATCCATTATCTGCTAATGACCCTGAACCTAGTTCAAAACCACCGGCTCCTGTTGGAGAAACGAGCACCGTTTGGGCTGTTGTAATGTTGCTCAAACCCCACACCATTGCGGCTAAGAGTAAAAGTTTTTTTGTTGTTTGTAGGATATTTTTCATGTTGTTGAGTGAATAAAATTTCGAATAGATAAATTTTACATCTGTAATCAGGTTCGAAAGGTATCCTTAATCTAAATTAAGGTCAAAGTGTAATCACCCCAACTTGCCTAATTTAGTACCGAAATTGTTGTTTAAGAATTTTTTAACAAAAAACAAGAAAGCGGTGCAAGAGGGATTTTGATTGGAATGATTCATGAACAACATGAACAAAAAAAGCCCCCGATGACTCGGAGGCTTTTGCTATGAAAAGAACAACTATTAAACACCAAAATAATAGTTGATTTCCCCACGTAATATTTTGATGCAAAGTAAAACCGTAAAAGGGGAAAGGGGCTAGAAAAAACCCGAAACTGTATAATTAAGTACCGAAAATGCTTTTCAGGGCTGTATTAATGACCGTGTTTATATTATGTTAAACATTAAACCACTCTTTAAAGGCTTTGGCCCTTCCGATGGAAACGACCAAATCTTCTTTTGAGGGCGTATTGGTAATAATTAATAACCTGCCACGCTCCATTTGTTTCAATTGTTTTATGTAATCCTTGTTCACAATAATCTGGCGATTGATTCGAAAGAAAACAGACGGATCCAATCTTGATTCGAGAAGTTCAAGGCTGCTATCATACATAAACTGTTGCTGATTGGCAACTGCAAATAAATAGCGTTTATCCTGAAGTTTAAAATAATCAATATCATTGGACCTTAAGGTTTGCATAACAGAGCCTACATACACCATAAACTTATGCTGAAACGTGTCATGTAGTTTTGAAAATTGCTGTTTTGTGCCATCGTTAATGGTAAATAACCGATCGTATTTCTCAATTGCCTTTACCAAATCTGATTGTTTAACCGGCTTTAACAAATATGCAATGCTGTTTTGTTCAAAGGCTTTAATGGCATATTCGTTATAGGACGTAATAAAAATAATGGGCGTATTGATCTGAAGGTGGTCAAATATTTCGAAACTCAATCCATCACCCAGTTGGATATCTAAAAAAATAATATCCGTACTGTTTTCGTGCAGCCATTTAACGGTGTCTTCCACTGTATCAAGTTTTGCTTGTACCTGCAATCCCAAACCGGCAGTTAATATCTGACGCTCCAAATACAATGCTGCATATTCTTCATCTTCGACAATGATACAGTTAATAGGCATAGGCTATATAATGTTAATTAATGGCAATACGACTCTGTAATGTTCTTCAAGCCTGATAAACTGTGGCAGGTTATCACTTAGCAATTTATATCGATCAAGAATATTCCTTTGCCCGATACCCATTGAAGGTACGTTACTAAATTTTGGTTGTAAATTATTTTCAATAATAATATCATTTCCCACCTGTTCAATCGAAATAAATAAGTTGTTTGATGATGAAATAACATTGTGTTTAATAGCATTTTCCACCACCATTTGAATAACAAATGACGGCATTTTTTTGTAACTGTTGTCTTTTACGTTGATGTCAATATGAAGATTATTGCCAAATCTTCCTTTTTGCAAATAGAGGTAATTTTGGGTAATATTCATTTCTTCTTCAAGGCTTAATAACTGCTCATCTCCGGTGCTCAAAATACTCCTGTACAGTGATGAAAAGTGTTCCACAAATTCTATTGCTTTTTCTTTGTTCACAATAATCATTGATGATAATGTGCTTAAGCTGTTAAACAAAAAATGGGGATCCACTTTTGATTTCAGTACTTCATAACGTGCCTGCAAATTTTCCTTTACTAAATTTACATTTTCTGTCTTTAAATTTTTGTTTAACTGTTGTTTCAAATTTGCATTTCGCCATAAAAAAATGAGGATTACAAAAACGAAACAACAAGTTATGATTAAAATATTGCGAAACAATAAATCTCTTGACGCTTTTGTTTTTACAATTTCCTTGTCTTTGTTCAATAATGCTATTTCAGTATTTTTCTTTTCAATTTCATAGGTGGTTTGCAACTCTGTAACCTGCTTGTATGTACCTTCATTTAAAGCAGAGTCATTTAACTGTTCATAAAGCAATCTTTTGTTGTATGCTTCGGTATTTTTTCCTTGCTTATGGTATAGCTCCGCCAGGTGTTTGTAACTACTTATCATCACCGAACGCATACCTGCTTTTTTAGCATAAAACTCTGCCTGTGTTAAATATATTTCTGCTTGTTTCAAATTGTTTTCAAGCATTTCTGCTTCACCCAGGCTCATATAAATTGTTCCCAATTGATGGTAATTCCTTTGTATCAAACTTATTTGGAGTGCCCTATTAAAGTAAACTTTGGCAAGCTCTGTTTTTTTCATTTTTAAATAGACTCCTCCGATATCAATATAGGCAATACAAATAGTGTATTTACTTCCAATTTTCTCTCCTGCCTCAAGTGTCTTTTTATAATACATCAATGCCTGTTCATAATCTTTTCTCGACTCGGCTACAAAACCTAAACCTGTATAATTGATTCCAATATCATCCAAATAGTTGTACTTAAGCCTTATTACCAGGGCTTCTTTAAAGTACTTTTCGGCCATGGTGATATTGTTCAGGTATGAATAAATTACCCCTATATTATGCAGGCATTTGGTCACATTATCATTTCGATGAAGCTCCTCATAAATGCGTAATGTCCTTAAATAATGAAACAGCGCCTTTTGATAATTGGCCTTATTCAGATAAATATTTCCACTTGTAAAATGAACCTGGGCCAATTGTGATTTCCTGCCTGTTTTCGCCACAATCTGTTCTGCCTCTTCAATATATTTGAGGGATTGATTTACATCATATGTGTTGTATAAGATAGCCAGTTCCACCAGGGTACTTACTTTAAGGGTATCCTCATTATCCAATTCTGCTAACTTTAACAACAGACTATCGGAAACACGTTCAATATATACGGTATCACCTGATTGCCCACAAAGCCTTAAACCACTAATAATGAGGAAACAAAAAACAATAACCGAGCGATACTTTTTCATTAAATCAACATATTGTTTTGTTTCACACATAAAATTGTCCTCAACTAAGTTAAAATATTATCAGCAAAGAGCATCAGTCCCGAAAATTATTTTTCATGTTACAGTATATCCTAAATAAATGAAAGGCTGTATACGATAAAAGCATGTAAGTATTTATAATTTAATCCTGCAAAATGCGTTATTTGCTTCTCCATTTTGAGCACCATCGATTCTATAAAAAAACCAATTGAGCCTGAACTTGATTTATTTGAAGTCAAGTTCAGGGAAGCCATGAAAAGCAATGTTGCGTTGCTAGATACCATCATGACCTATATTGTTAAACGAAAAGGCAAGCAGATAAGACCCATGTTTGTTTTTTATGCGGCAAAAGTATTCAGTGATATTCAGGAGTCAACATACAGGGCAGCATCGCTTGTAGAGCTATTGCATACTGCAACACTGGTGCATGATGATGTGGTGGATGATAGTGATGAACGCAGGGGATTTTTCAGCATTAATGCGCTTTGGAAAAATAAAATTGCTGTACTGGTTGGTGATTATTTATTAAGTAAGGGGTTATTGCTTTCCGTTAAAAATAAAGATTTTCAATTGCTCGAAATTGTAAGCACCGCGGTGGAAGCAATGAGCGAGGGTGAACTACTCCAGATAGAAAAAACACGCAACCTTAATTTAAGCGAAGCTGTTTATTATGACATTATTCGTAAAAAAACAGCAAGTCTTATTGCAAGCTGCTGTGCTATTGGCGCTGCGAGCGCGGGTGCAAGTGATGAGGATATCAAAAAAATGCACCTATTTGGGGAAAAAATAGGCATAGCTTTTCAAATAAAAGATGATTTGCTTGACTATGGAGATGACGATATTGGCAAGCCTACAGGAATAGATTTAAAGGAAAAAAAACTTACGCTACCCATTATTTACACTATTAATAATGCCGATAAAGCTACCCGTAACTATATTGTCAATTCGATTAAAAACCATCACAACGACAAAAAAAGGGTTGCTGAGGTAATTGATTATGTTAACAAACATGATGGTATAGCGTATACCAAAAAAGTAATGCACCAATACAAAGACGAGGCATTGGCATTACTGGATACAATAGCCAGCAACGAAGCCACAGTGTCACTTAAACAATTGGTGGCATTTGTAATTGAACGTAAAAAATAGCTTAAACGGAAAATCGTTGTATCAAAAGGATTGTACAGTAATCAGCTTACTTTACTAGCCTCATTTCTACGCGCCTGTTAACAGCGTGTTGCGCTTCAGTACAGTTAACCCCATCAGCACATTCGTTTAAGAGTTGGCTTTCGCCCAAACCTTGCGTAATAATCCGTTTGGCAGATATTCCCTTGCTGATAAAATATTGTTTGACACTCGCCGCCCTTTTGTTGGTAAGCCCCATATTGTATTGAAAACTTCCTCTGCTATCGGCATGAGCGGCAACATATACTTTTAAACCAGGGTTTGATTTAAGTATAAACGTGATTGAATCGGCCGCCTGCATTTGCGAAGCGTTAATGCTGGCATCATTAAACTTAAACTGAACGGGAGTAAAGGTTGTTTTACTATAAGCATCAGCAGATTCCAATGCAAGAGGTTTAACCACTTTTGCAGGTGTTTGGGCAGCAGTTGTTCCTGCAACCTGTTTTTTACCTGGTTTTTGTGTTGTTTGTTTAGGTTTGGCTGCTGGTACTGTTGCTAATGCTTTGGGTGTATTTTCCTTACTATTATTTGGAACGGCCGCTATTGCGCCTGCACCAGCCACTACCCCAGCCCCGGCTACTCCTGCAGGAACAGATGGAGTTGTTGTTGAAGGAGTTGTAGGGGTAACATTACCGTTTGGTTCGGCCGGAGTTGAAGCGGTAACTTTACCCGGTTCATTCACTTTTTGCAAACCATTTGCTAAAGAGCCCGGCATCGTTATGGCCAAGGTATCCGATTTGGTATTATCCAATTCTGCGTACATCTGTTTAGGAATGGTTTCGTCAAAATAATAGACAAAATCGCCACCCTCTTCATTATCCCTGTTGGAAGAAAAATAGCCGGTTCTACCACCATCCTTAGTAATAAATGCCACTTCATCACGGTATGAATTAATTGGTTGCCCTATATTTTTGAGTGT
Source organism: Comamonas sp. lk (assembly GCA_943370695.1). Classification (GTDB taxonomy): domain Bacteria; phylum Bacteroidota; class Bacteroidia; order UKL13-3; family UKL13-3; genus UKL13-3. The sequence goes on from CALRRW020000024.1 coordinate 9,139, forward strand.
TGAAGGCAACATCAGTTTATTCAACTTGGCAACAAAAATATCGTAACCTCCGTAATTATTGAATCCTTTGGATGTAAAATAAAACAACCCATCACTATACCAAGGGAACAACTCGTTTTCTTCTGAGTTTACAACTTTACCCATGTTAATTGGTTCGCTCCATTTGCCATCCTCTGTTTTCACAGATTTATACAAATCAAATCCTCCGAAACCACCGGGCATATTTGAGCTAAAAAACAGAGTATTGCCATCATTCATGATAAACGGATGCACAAAACTGTAGTCATCATCATTAAAACTTAATGGGATGGGATTTTGAAAAACACCGCCTTCTGATTGGGCTGAATATATTTTAAAATTTGAAATGCCTTCTTCGCCCACTTGGATACCACCAACCGTTTTTTTCTTACCCGGCATCACCACTGATGCATTGGCT
>CALRRW020000025.1:0-9568 GCA_943370695.1 Comamonas sp. lk
TCAATAAAATTGTGAAACAAACATGCTCGGAGTTTGGTATTATGTATAAAGAATTCCCGACAGTTTTAACGGCAATCCGCTCGCATTTGTTGCATTTAAAAGCAGCAGGTGTTGCGGCATAGGAACAATTAACATCACAAAAAGGAGCATTTCATTCAGTTGAAATGCTCCTTTTTTTTTAATCTGGGTTGTTTCTGTCTTTTTTCAGAAAAAACTGTATTCGTATTTATAACGACTGTAGAGCTGATTTTTAGGTCCGAACTCTTCGCTTTTGATTAATAAGGTATTGTTTGAATCGTAGGTATAGACTTTCTTGCTTTCCAACTTGCCATTTATGAAGAGAGTGGATTCTGATATCTTCTTATTTTCGGTATATTGATGGCTCAACTTATATTCTTTTTTGCTGGAAATTACCCTCAAACACAAAAGTGTTGAATCCTTTATACTGATGGTTTTTTCGACAGTGTAGTTATTCGACTTGAGGCTGGAATAATAATATCTCGTTCTGATTAGACAGGTACTGTCATTCTGTTCTACTGTTTTACAAATGCTGATTTTGTTCGACTGATATTGTTTGGGAAACAAGAATGCACTATCGCATGTAATGTTGACTTCTTCAACTAATTTATTTTTGGAATCGTATGATAAGGTTGCAACATGTTCATGATTAAGGTATACGTATTGTGTTCGCGAAGTAATCATGTCGTTAATGCCTCGTGTTTTACGCTCAATAAGTATATTGGAGCTATCATAAGTGTATTCCTGATGGACAATGCTTGGCTCATCATTTGGTGGCGGATTGTAAAATGTAAGGATCCTTTGGCCAATATTATTGTTGGTGTTGTAAGTATAATCTTCTTTTGTAAGGATGTCTTTTCCAAGCATATTTACGAATGAAGTACATTGATTATTACTATCATAATAGTAGTATTGAACACTTGTTTTGGGATGACTGACAAAGTCTGCAAACTTCTCAAGTTTGCCGTATGCATTGTATTCTATTTGTTGCTCTGTATCATAATCCTGTTCCCTAGCATCATAAAGTTTGATTGTACATGTTTTGATATTTTTAGAATTATGGACAGGATGCATTCTCGCCAACTCTTCTTCCGGATTTGCGTAAACTCCTGTGTCTACAATTACCCCTGTTGTTGCGAGGTTAAAAATAAGCAATGTTGTCAAGAAAAATAGTCCCATAATTGTTGGCGAAGTTAAGTATTGATAAATAAAAACCCGAACCTCAACAAAGAGATTCGGGTTCTAAATATTTAGGATAGACAAAAAACTATTGTCTATCAGCTATTAACTATGGACTACTCCTTAGTACATTCCGTCCATGCCACCTGGCATACCACCCGGCATTCCGCCCGGAGCAGCTGGTTCTTTTTCTTCGGCAAGGATACACTCGGTAGTTAACATCATACCGGCAACTGATGCCGCATTTTGCAATGCCACACGACTTACTTTGGTAGGGTCAATTACACCTGCAGCAATCAGGTTCTCATATACTTCGGTACGTGCATTGTAACCAAAGTCTGCTTTACCTTCGCGCACTTTGTTTACCACTACCGAACCTTCGCCACCAGCGTTTGCTACAATTTGGCGTAACGGTTCTTCAATCGCTCTGCGGATAATTTGAATACCAGTATTTTCGTCTTCGTTCACACCTTTTAAGGTTTCCAACGCTTCGATAGCACGGATATAAGCAACGCCACCACCGGCAACAATACCTTCTTCAACGGCAGCACGTGTAGCATGCAAGGCATCGTCTACGCGGTCTTTTTTCTCTTTCATTTCTACCTCAGTAGCAGCACCGATATACAATACAGCAACACCACCGGCCAGTTTAGCCAAACGTTCCTGTAATTTTTCTTTATCGTAATCAGAAGTTGTGCTTTCGATTTGTGCTTTAATTTGTGAAACGCGAGCCTTGATATCGTCCGATTTTCCGGCACCGTTAATAATGGTTGTATTATCTTTATCGATGGTGATTTTTTCGGCTTTACCCAAGTAAGTTAAGTCGGCATTTTCCAATTTAAAACCACGCTCTTCGCTTATTACCGTTCCACCCGTAAGGATAGCGATGTCTTCCAGCATTGCTTTTCTTCTGTCGCCAAAGCCAGGAGCTTTAACAGCCGCAATTTTTAATGCACCACGGATTTTGTTTACTACCAGCGTAGCTAATGCTTCGCCTTCTACATCTTCGGCAATAATGACAAGGGGTTTTCCTGTTTGAACAACCTGCTCAAGGATAGGAAGCAACTCTTTCATATTGCTTACTTTTTTATCGTAAATCAAAATGAAAGGCGACTCTAAATCAGCTTCCATTTTATCAGGATTGGTTACAAAGTATGGAGACAAATAACCACGGTCAAATTGCATTCCTTCTACCGTTTTTACTTCTGTTTCAGTTCCTTTTGCTTCCTCAACAGTAATAACTCCTTCTTTACCAACCTTCGCCATTGCATCAGCAATGAGTTTTCCAATTACATCATCATTATTTGCTGAGATGGTAGCAATTTGTTGGATTTTTTTGTTGTCTTCACCCACTTTTTGTGATTGGGTTTCAAGGTTTTTGATAATGGCATCAACAGCTTTGTCAATACCACGTTTCAAATCCATCGGGTTTGCACCGGCAGCTACGTTTTTGAGTCCGGCTGTTACAATTGCCTGAGCCAAAACAGTTGCTGTTGTTGTTCCGTCACCCGCCTGATCGGCCGTTTTGGAAGCAACTTCTTTCACCATTTGAGCACCCATATTTTCAATGGGGTCTTTCAGTTCAATTTCTTTTGCTACCGAAACTCCATCTTTGGTTACAGTTGGAGAACCGAATTTTTTATCAATTACTACATTACGACCTTTAGGTCCTAATGTTACTTTTACTGCATTTGCCAATGCATCCACACCGCGTTTTAAACCTTCGCGGGCATCTACTCCATATTGAATTCTTTTTGCCATGTCTTTTGTTAATTATGTTACTTTGTTAATTAAGTTAATTGTGTCAGTGTGTTAAATACATAATCAACAGATTACGTAATCAACGTTATGAACATTTCTTAAACGATTGCGAAAATATCTGATTCACGCATAATCAGGTAGTCTTTACCATCAACGGTAATTTCAGTACCTGCGTATTTACCATACAAAACGGTGTCGCCTGCTTTAACAGTCATTGGCTCATCTTTTTTGCCTTCGCCTGCGGCTACAACTTTTCCTCTTTGGGGTTTTTCCTTAGCGGTATCAGGAATGTACAATCCCGAAGCGGTTTTTTCTTCTGCTGCAGCGGGTTCTACCAGAACTCGGTCTGCTAATGGTTTTAAGCTTACTGACATAGATTTATATTGTTTTTGATTAAATGTTTAATTGGTAAAACCCAATAGTCACAATTAGTGCCAGCCGCAAAAGTGTGACAGTTTTTCATTTTATTGATCAAAATTTCGAAGGGTCGCTGCCAGTAATTTACTTTTTAGGAAAAAACACTGTCATACAACCCTTATTTTAGCTATCTTGACTACTGTTTAAACCCTGGACACGTATGGTGTATACCGAACAAACTATTATCCAAGAGTGTATTGATGGCAAACGCTTGTCTCAGAAGTGTTTGTACGATCATTTTGCGGGTAAAATGTTGGGTGTGTGCATGCGTTATGCAAAGGATAGGGCCGAGGCGGAGGATATGTTGCAGGAAGGATTTATCAAAGTATTTCAAAATATCACCAAATTTAAAAATGAGGGAAGTTTTGAGGGCTGGGTTCGGAGGATTATGATTTTTACGGCCATTAACTGGTTTAAACACCGCAGCCGTAAATTTCAGGAGGATTTGGATAAACCCGATTATGATGCACCTTTTGATGACGATATCGTGGGTAAAATTGCAGCAAAAGAAATTGTAGCACTGGTGCAACAAATGCCGGAGGGTTACCGGATGGTTTTTAACCTTTACGCGGTGGAAGGATATACACACCGCGAAATCTCAGAATTATTGGGTATTGCCGAAGGAACGTCAAAATCCCAGTATTCGAGAGCAAAACAGTATATGCAATTGGTTTTGGCCAAACATTATCAAATATTAAATGAACCTTTTCAAGAAACATAAAAAGTTTGAAGAGCAATTAAATGAACACATAGGCGATATGGAAGTGAAACCTTCTACATCGTTGTGGGATCGTATTGACTCTAATATAACCAATGATTCATTTGAAGCAGGCATGCAAAACAGTCTCGAAAACTTTGAGCAAATGCCGTATCCGGAAACCTGGGATAAAATTGCTGCCGAATTGCCTGAAGGCAGGGTAAGCAATGGGTTGTTCAGGTATTATGTTGTTGCCGCTTTCGCAGTATTGTTTGCTTCAGGAATTTATATCGGAAACCGATTAAAAGTGGCAAAAGAAAAAGTGGTTACCAACGAAAGCATAGCTGGCAGTAAAACACAGGTTGAAGAACCAATATTGATTCCTGCTGATAAGGCAGCTGTGAATACCCTTAGCGAATCATCAAAGACCGTAACATACATGCCCTCTGCCAATAATCCTAACGTTTCGCAAAAGCTCACCGCACGGTCTAACAATCTTGTAACACATAATAGTATTGTTCATCAACCGGCTCCGGCCAAAACAATTGCAGTGCGCAAAAACATAATTGGTAAAAAGGAAGGCGCGCCAAAATCGGGCAACGAGCGCCAGGTCAATACCAACCAACCCAATACTGCTGCTTTAGCCGTTGTAGCCCCTGTTTTGAGCCAGCCTATTGCTGATGTGGTACAAGGTGAAGCTAATATTAGCCAGCCTGTCGAAAACGAATCGGCACCTGCTCAACATAATGTTGTTCAGGCGCCAAACAACACTGTACCACCATCAGTTAATAATAGTGTTACACCATCAAATGATCAGCAAACCGAAAACAGTAAACAGCCTTTAGCAATTGTTAAACAGGAAACACCACATCCTGAAGCCAGGGAAATTGTGGCAACAACTCCTGATTCGAGTTTGCTGGCTCAGAAAGTTGCTGCTATTAATCAATTGCCTGCTGCTGATGAATTGACAAAGTTTTCGCTGAGTGTATATGCTGGAGCTTTTATGTGTTACACAACATATGCAATTCCCTCAAGCGCCACATTGCCTTTTGATGAGAATGTTAAACTCAGAAAACAGCTTGAACGGCCGGCAATGGATTGGTCGGGTGGTATTACCATTGATTACCGGTTAAATCAAAAATGGATGATATCAGGTGGGTTGATGATGGTGAATTTTAACCAGGAGTTCAATTACGATATTTCTACTGCGGCACAACCTGCCAATCCTAATGAAATAGGTGCGCCAGTTACCAACCCGTCAGATTCGTTTATTGTTGGAAACAAATACAGCAACCGCATTAAGTATTCATGGACCGAGATTCCCTTGTTGGTTAATTACACCATACGCAATGGAAAACGGTTTGATATCGACTTGCAGGCAGGAGCCAGCTATGCTTTTGTCAATACAATCGATGGGGGTATGGTATCATACGATAATAAAGGAGTGCTTATTTTAACGAGCAAAGAATCGTTCCCGTATATTCAGAACACTGTTTTTGCTTCTGTTATGCCCCAGGTGAGTTACAAGTTTGGTCAGGCAGTTTCGGTGGGGTTGGCTCCAACGGTTAAATATAGCCTTACTTCCATTATTGGCAATGATCATTGGATACAGCAACATCCATATTTTATTGGAATGAATATTTGTTTACGGAAACGTTTTTAGTTTTACATAGCCTATCAAACAGCATAAAAAAATCCGTTCTCTTTGATTAGAGAACGGATTTTTTTGTATTCAGTTATATTACAAATAACTTATGGAGTCTGAGTTGAATCTGCAACAACAGCAGGTGCTTGTTGTTGAGGAGCTGCAGGCATTTCGGTATTGTCAATATTTTCTTTCAAACGGGATTCAGCGCCTGATACTTCTGATTCGCCTGTTGGGCGGAAGAAGTTAGAAATTAGCGAAAACGAAATCAACACAACGGCTAAAATCCAGGTTGTTTTTTCAATCACGTCATTTGATCTGCGCGCACCCATTATTTGGTTTGGCGAACTAAAGTTAGAGGCAATTCCTCCACCTTTTGGATTTTGAATTAATACTACAAGCGTTAATAATACACACGCTACAATAATCAGGATGCTGAATAATATGAACATATCTTAGTCTTTATTTTCGGTTTTAATTTTTTGTATAAGGTTTGCGAAATACGTGTATTTATGAGGATATATCAAGCATAATTTTTCATATGCCCGAATTGCCTTTTTATAGTTGCCTTGCTTGTGGTAAACACTGGCCAACGTCTCTGTAACCCACTCTTCATCATCTTCCACACTTTGTTTGGCCATATTCACCGGGTTGTAAAACTCGGCTTTACCTCGGCTAATCCTGGGGTTTTCGCGAATAAACTTGTCCAAAACAGATTCAAACTCGTTGATATTGCTGCGTTCAACCTGCTGCGAAATCTCTTCCTGAATAGTCATCTCAGTTTTGATTGGTTCCGGAACGGTAACAACAGTATTGGTTTCTTCAGGTTCTGTTATGGGTTCAGGAATTATCCTTTGAACAGGTTCGGTATAATTTATTTTCAGTTTTTGCTGCATTGCCAACCATTCTGTGAACGAATGTGTTTCATTAGCACTTGGCGTCACAACAACTGTTTCAGGAACAACTACTTGAGGGGTTTCAATCACAGTTTCTTCAACAACTACCGGTATTTCCGGTTCGGCCACTTCAACCACAGGAGGCACTTCATCGATTACAGGTACTGTTTCTGCTATTGTTTCAACGGTTGTTATTTCCGTTGGCTGTGTTAACGCAGTAAGCTCCTCAATGGCTTTATCCATAACGGATTCCGGAGCGATAACAGGCTCCTGTTGTGTTACAGCAAGGTTGTGGATGTACTGAAACAGCACCGTTCTGTCGGGAACTTGTATGGAGGTATAAGCCAGTTGTTTTTCAAATTCATAGTGTTTCTCATTGTACAAAGCCTTGGTTAACAAAATATGCGCACTTTGAAAATAAGGGAAATTGGCTGCAATATCTTTTAAAGCAGTAATGTTTCCTTTTCCAAGCGAATCGGGCTGTTCAATGAGTGATATGAAATCGTGTGTGTTCAAACTACAATCGTACTGAATGGATTGCGAAGTAACGAAAATTTGGCTGTTAAGCCAAATTGGTTGATAAGGTTACCGGATTGAATGGTAGAAACCTCTATAAATAGCTAAATGCCGAAAATCTAAAAACAGGAGTTACCAGTTGATAAAGGTTTTATTGAAGATGTCGGTTACCAATTGATCTGTTGCGGTTTGCACCAGCTGGCTTTCAATGGCGCCAAAGTTTTGGTCGGCAGGAAAATTAACAAGTGTGGTAAAGGTTTGGGTAAAGTTTTTGGTTTCGTCCTTTTGGTTTTCGAATGTTATTTCAACTGAAATGCTCAGCTGATTGATTGCATTTTGCTGATTGCCCTGAACACCGACCGGAGAAGAGCGGTAGTCTAAAATTTTTCCGCTAAAAGCCAAATCGCCATCGGTGATGGCAAGTTTAAGGGGAGTTTCATTGATGAACTTTCGCTTTAGTTTTTCGGTGAGAACCTGGCTAAGGGTTGGCTCCACAATACTGGCTAAATTGGGAATGTAAGCCACCGAAAACGTGCGGGCATCAATAGGAACAGATGCTCCGGATTGGGAGTAAAAACCACAGCCGGCATGTAACAAGAACAAACCGGCTGCGATAAATGTGATATAGATTTTTTGACTATTCAAAAGGTTGTGCTGATTAGGCCGAAGCCTTTGCTTTGGCAATGGAATTTTTTAACCACTCGGTTGTTACCGATTTTGGTCTTTCCAATGGCAATCCTAATGCTCTGTCCCAGATTAATGAGGTAAGAACACCCAATGCTCTTGAAACACCAAATAGTACGGTATAAAAATCGTACTCTTTCATTCCGTAATGAACCAATAACGCGCCTGAATGTGCATCCACATTTGGCCAAGGATTTTTAATTTTTTTGTAATTACCCAATATGTTCGGAGCCACATCATATACATCCCAAACAATATTTACCAATTCATCATTTGGCATGTGTTTTTTAGCAAATTCCATTTGTGCTGTAAAACGAGGGTCTGTTTTGCGCAATACGGCATGGCCATATCCCGGTACAACTTTTCCTTCGGCAATGGTTTTATTAATATACTCTTCAATTTGAGCTTTGCTTGGTTTGCCTCCACCTAAGTTTGCCTGCAATTCCAATACCCAGCGAATAACTTCCTGGTTTGCCAATCCGTGCAATGGTCCGGCCAATCCGTTCATTGCTGCCGATAATGACAAGTACGGATCCGATAATGCTGATCCAACCAAATGTGTGGTATGGGCAGATACGTTTCCACCTTCGTGGTCACTGTGGATGGTCATGTACAAACGCATCAGTTCTTTAAAATCGTCTCTTTCAAAACCCAGCATATGGGCAAAGTTTCCTGCCCAATCCAATTTCGGATTGGGTTCAATGTGGTCGCTAAATTTGTAGGTTCTGCGATAAATATAGGCTGCTACGCGAGGTAAACGAGCAATCAGGTTCATGGTATCTTCGTAGGTATAATCCCAGTAATCTTTTTTATTTACCCCTTTGCGGTAAGCTGCAGCAAATTCACTCTCGGTTTGCAATGCCATAATCGCTGCCGAAAACTGCGTCATTGGGTGAGCATTGATAGGGAATGAGTCGATTACATTAAATACATGTTTGGGAACAATCGCTCTGCGTGCCCAAGCATTGGTTACATCATTTACGTCATCTTCGGTAGGTAAATCTCCGGTAAGCATCAAATAAAACAATCCCTCAGGTAATGGTTCGCTGCCTCCGGGTACTTTTGGTAATTTTGCGCTTAGCTCAGGAATGCTGTATCCTCTGAAACGGATACCTTCCTCGGCATCAAGCAATGAAGTTTCGGTAATAAGTCCAATCATTCCTTTCATTCCGGAAAACACCGAGTCAACGGTATAACTTCCCAAAACATGTTCGCTGTTTGCCTTAATAAATTCTTTGATTTCTGCGGCTTTTGCCAATCCTTTATCGGCAAATTTGTTTTTCAACTTATCCATTTAAGTACGAGGATTACGAGTGATATGATAATATGTATTTGATTCTGATATAAAACCGTCCGAAATTAGTATTTGTTTTTGGTAAAAGAGAAATACCGGGCAATAAATATTTAGGAAACCACCCAAATTAATCATCGGTACCTGTTGGTGTTTGGCTGTGTCGTGCGAAGTAGTAGATTATGAGCACGATACCTAGGAGAAAAAAAGTAAGGGAGTAGGGTATATGATTAAAATCAAAAAATTCTCCCATCATCCAGATTCCATTTGCCATAATCCAACAAGTTACGGAAAGATTGGGTATTAAAAGTGACAGGGTTTTTCGTGTATGGTAACTTAAATATACTGCCATCAGCACGGTTGGGATGATCATGATAACACCACCGGTTCTAAAGTGCAGCAACCAGCATGTGTCTTTAACTAGCCAAAGTACGATGTGGAAGTTTTCAATGTTCCGAATATCT
>CALRRW020000026.1:0-9344 GCA_943370695.1 Comamonas sp. lk
TGAAAGTAGGGTTGGTAGCCCGTGTTTTTGGAAACAACGGTGCGAATGGTCACCCAATCACCCTTCAACTCATAGGACGATTCACATCCCGAGCGAATGGTTGGAGTGTTTTTTGCTGAAACTTCGGTTACCAGCAACCGCACCACCGACAAAAAACTTCGGTTGGCCACATCAATGATGCACCAATACGTGGTGACCTCATTATGTTTTTTCTTATGTTGAATACCTTCTTTGGTGCAGGTGATAAAACGGTTCCCATCCGATACCGAAAAATTGTTATACCGGCTGCCATCATTGGGCAGTTGGTAAACCACCCACCTTTTTCCCTGTTTGCAAAACAAGGCTTTTTGCAACGTACTTTCGGTATCAACCCAGTCATTCACAAAAAAACTGTCACCTTGCAACTCAGGCTCCAGTTGGTGTTTGGCTATTGCTGCACTGTCATACAGCGTATCCACCGCCACCAATGGCACAAAGGACAACTCCGTACCACTTTGCGCAAATGCAAGCCCGGTGAGCAAGATAAAGCAGGAGAGGAGCAGGTGTTTTTTCATGGGTGTGTTAACAATTATGAGATGGTAATCTTCCCGTTTTGGATGGTAAAACTATACAATTCAACCGTATCCACCGGCTTATTGTGCACAGTACCGGGAGTCCACAATTTCAGCTCCGCAAACACCGCCAAAATCTGGTTGTCAAGTTCCGGACTTCTGGATTTGTTATCAATTGTGCACCGCACCATTTCACCTTTGCAGTTAATGATGATGTTCACCATTCCTTTGTCTTCATAATCCGGCTTGTCATGCAAAAAGATTACCCTTTTAGTCAACTCAAGAGTCAGTTGTTCGTCTGTTTTAGGCGCTTTGGCCTTTACCTGTGCATTGCCCGGAAAAGGCAAAATCACCAGCACATTGGCATTGTCACACACGCCTTCAATCGGTTCTTTCACTTCCATGCGCGCCACCATATTGTTCATGGAATCGTCTTTCGCTGCAGTGTTCTTTTTGGAAGTACTGCAAGCGCTAAGGATTGCCAGGGCAGTTAGGGTGATGCAGATTGTTGAGAGGGTTTGGTTTTTCATATTGCAATTGTTTATAGAGTAAGTAACAAAACTAAGTATGAACGGAACAAGAGAAAAGCTATTACATTATAGGTTGGATTTATATCATCATAATAGTTTCATCTCCACTAATATTTCTTACTTTCATTCTCAATGGTTTTTTATCGCTGATAATTTTACCGTCCCAAAAGTTTTTTGATTTTACTCCGTTAGTAATCAAATAACCGAGTTTATCAATTTTAATTTCGGTTGTGCTGTGCCATTGCCCTTCTGTGTTCTCACAATCGAGGGCAATAAGTTCAATGAGTTCTAAACCTTCTTCACTGATGTTGATAGGATTGAATTTTTTACCTTTGGCAACTGATTGCAAGTTTCCTTTTTGGTTGAACTCACCGATTTTCTGAATTAAACGGTCACTAGTGAATTTGGTAATTTCAGTTTCGTAGCCGTCTTTTGTTTTGATGGTTTTAAAATCTATGATGTCTTCAATTACCACATCGTGGAGCAGATTTTTAAAGTCTTTCAATTCAACCTCTATTTCTGTAGCGTTGTTGTCTTTAATGAATTTCTCTAATGCTTTTTGGTCGTCAATGTCTATGTAATACACAATTACTTTTTTTGCGTTGACTTCTAAATTTTGTAATTCCTGATTGATGACGTTGTTGATGGTTGGAATGTCCAAAACCTTTTCTTGTGTGTTGAGTAAATTAGGAACATAAACAGGGACAATGCCTTCTTTACTTTTTATGATTGCACCAAACCAAAAATTGCTAATTCCTTTTACGCCTTTTTGTAAACCTGGAATAAGCGTTGCCAACTTTTCCATTGTTTGCGTTGGGTTACGAAACAAACTAACACCATCTTTAATTTCCAAAATTTGAAAATTGGCTTTGGCTTCTATTAGTCTATCTCTTACTGTTTGAATGCTATTGATACCAATATCAACGTGAATAAATTTACGTTTTAAGTCATTTGCAACTTTGGCAGTTACACCACTTCCGCCAAAGAAGTCCGCCACTACCATACCTTCATTACTGTTTGCTTTAATAATTCTTTCTAACAATCCCGAAGGTTTTTGAGTTGAATAACCATTGCGTTCCTCAGATGTAGGTTGTTGTTGAAAAGACATTATATCACCCCATACATCTCCAAAAGGCTTTCCTTTAGGTTCAACTTCGTCTCTATATCTTTTAAGTCCGTGTGCAACCATAAAATATCTTATTGTTCCGTCTGGTTGTACTTCTTCGCCTTTAAATGAGTCGAGATATTCTTTAGTATGAGGCTGTTTTACTTTATTAAATAATACATTGTCAGCATTCATACTATAATAAAAAATCATATCGTGACCCCTAATCCAATTATTTGCAATCGTTTTGAAACCCGATAAAACAGATATGTCCCAAATAATTTCTCTTTGGAAATTGTGTTCTCCAAAAACTTCGTCTAATAATATTTTCACATAATGACCGATAGTTGCATCTAAGTGAACATAGATACTTCCACTATCACTCATAATACTTCTAATTGCCATCAAATTTTCATACATCCAATTCAAGTAATCTTCTTTCTGCCAAATATCCCCATACATTTTTTCCTCAAACGCTTTGAGTTCTTCAATGTCCATTTCTTGTTCGGCAACGGCTATTTTTTCCGCAAGTTTTGGATTTTTCCGTAAGTAAACTTTTTTAGAATAATCAGCACCGCTTGCGAAAGGAGGGTCAATGTATACCAAATCAAGTTTAATTCCTTTTTCCTTCAAGTAGGCACAAGCAGAAATACATTCGCCACGGATAATTAAATTTTCAGATTTTTCGCCTACGGTTTCTAATGGCTCTACTTCGTAGTAAGGCATACCTCTTTTTATGCGGTCGTAAACCTTGTCATTTTCACGGTAACGTAAAACCCTTTGTGTTCGTGTAAGGTTGTCTAATATCGCTTGTCCTTCAACCGTGTTAGGGTAATATGGAATGTATTTTACTGGCATAGTTCTAATTGTTGTTTCTAAAATAATCTAGGAAGTATTTGTACTGCATTAAAACAGTCCAAGATGTTGTGTTTTCAAAAGAGTCAATTAAATTATTGTCGCTTATTGCTTTCATTGGATTAACCCTAAGAAATAACGTGAATATTTCCTTATAATCATCAATGTTTGAAGCTTGTAAAAGTTGATTTAAGTGAACATCAGAATTGGCTAATAAAAACCAAATTCTCCTAACATTTTTAAGAACTTGTTTGTTTAAATTTAAGTGAGTTAAAGATTCATATGGTATACCTTGCTCTTTATGATTAGTATCGATATTGCTATAAATAGTACCATCGTTTAAATACACAATATTATTTGGTATTAAATTATATGGAGGTATAAAAAAATCTTCCCTATTCCGATTGCAACAAGTAAAATCTTCTGAAGACTTAAAAGTGATTCCATTGCAAGATGCAACAATATTTTGGTAGGCAATGTGATGTGGAAATGGTGGTGGTGTTTCCTGTGCAGTTGATAGACGAAATACTTCTTGCAAAACAATATTATCCGCCAGAATATTACTTAAACTAAAATAATGTTGTAACACCTCATTTGTGGTCACTGATCGTGGGATTATGTGTTCTAACTCTGTATGATTGTTATTGGCTATTTCTCTACTGCAATAGCAACAAACATATTCTTGTTCTTCTAAACAATATGTTTTATAAATAGTTCGATTAATGCTATTGAAATCAATATTTCTATATTCAAAACCACCATTATTATTTTCTAGCCATTGACCTTTGATAAATTCATTAACATAATCAATGGCTGCTTGTTTGTTTTTTTCTATAGTAACCATTGCCATTATTTTTTATTCATTTCAATTCGGGTATCAATTTCATTTCTAATGTATTCATTGTTTTCACCAACAATTGCATACAATTCTTTTTTTATTTTTTCAGCATCTTCAAGTCTGTTTCTGCTAGCCAATATCACTATTGAATCAATCAAATTATCTATACTAGAAGCCCTGTATTTTGCACCCATGACTTCTGTAAGTCCTGTTGTGTAATCAATACCATAGATATTTTCGACAACTTCATTTGAGTAGTTATTTCCATCATGCATCAACTTAATTATCTTATTACTTTTATCTGACTTAAAATTCGATATAACTAATGGAGAGTGGGTTGTTACGATGAACTGAATTTTAGGAAAAGCTCTCTGTAATCTTTGTAAAATTTCTTGTTGAAGTGTTGGGTGTAAATGAAGTTCAATCTCATCAATTAAAACTATCCCACTACTTACTATTTCCTCGTTTAAAATATAACTTCTATATGCTAAATCAATCACAATAGAGAAAACTCGTTTGTAACCCATTGGTAAGGCTTCAAATGCAATGTTACGTTCATCTACAAAGGAAAACTCCAAAGTATTGTTTTTCTTATCAGGTTTATTTACAGCAAACCTGTATAACTCAAATTCCCTATTTAGTGTGCTATGCTTTTCAGATAAAGGTTTTGTAAAATCAAACAGCTTATTTTCGATAAAGGCTCTCTCTTTTGTAAAGGTTTGATTTCTTTTATCATTCTTTAATAATTCAATTTTGGACTTTAAATCTTTGAGTTTTCGTTCAAGTTCTTCGATTTTCTCCTCCCACTGTGGGACTTGATCCTCATCGAGTTCGTCTTTCCAGTCTATTCGTTTTTGGTAGAAAAAAATCTGTTCTTCAACTTCTTCAATTTCATTTTTCAAGTCTTTACTGTAAGTAGCGACTTTGTAAAATCTTGTAAGCCAAAGTTCGATGCAATTGGTTCTTTCGTCCCACGCATAATAACCAAAGTCTCTTGGAAGCACTTCTTGATTTATTATCTTTTTAACCTTGTTTCCAAAATTAATTTTTTCGTGTGGAAATGAATCAGAAAAAACAGCCAAAAGAGGGAGGTCCGAATTAAGGTTGTTATTATAGCTGCTTAAGACTTTATTTAAAGAATTATTGTAACGAGTAGTTGTTAAGCCACCACTCATAGCTTTTTTAACAAGTGACCATTGAATCAAATCATCTTTAAACTTACCCTCAAAAGTGTTTTCTATTGGATAGTTGTAAGACCTTGAAAGAGGGTCGAAGTTAGCTTCTAAACTTCCGAAGGATTTTACTTTTGCGTTATTAGATATGGCAAGGTTTTTTGGAAAGTTCTTAGGTTTTGCAAACATAAAACTCAAACCTCTGCGTATGGCTGATAAAATACTTGACTTTCCTGTGCCATTTTTGCCAATGATAACAGTAGTTTGAATACCATATTTTATTGGATATTCTTTAAAGCAACGAAAGTTGTTAAATTTTGATTCTAATAGTTGCATATCTTAATCGTTAAAAAACTGATTTAACTTATTATTCAATTTGGTGATGTTGGCTGCAATGTTTTTGCTGTCTTCCAAATACAGGAAATCAAAACGTTGGTAGCCAAATTTTTCTTGGTTGAGTTTTAAAAACTCGGTTTCTACATAATTTTTCTTTTTCTGAAAAACCTTATCTTCTGAATACAAAGCACCTTTGGTTTCAATAAGCAAGACTTTATGTATTTTGTCTTTGGCTGTTCTCTTTACAATTAAAAAGTCGGTCGTGTATTTGCCTATGTTTTTCCAATACTTACCTTCTTTAGCAAAACAATTAATTACAAATTCAGTTAAGCCACGTTCACCATTGTAGTATATTTCCAACTCTTTAGTCTTGAAATCAGCTAATCGCAAAGTTTCTTGAAGTGTTTGTATTTCAAAACCACTGCTTCCGCTTCCGCCAAAATTGTACGGTATATAATGAAAGGAATTGTTTTTCGCTTTTACAACTGATGAATATTCTTTACCTGATTTAAAACTGTCATAAGACATAACCATACGTCCCATTCCTTGAGCTTCCAAAGCTTCTTTCATAAGGTTATATGCCTTTTCAACTTCGGATATATCAACCTCAATACTTTCATTTGATTTATCTAATTCAAGAATTTTATTTGTGTCGGCTTCGTTTGGATAGAGTTTTGAATTTTTCTCTACATCTGTCAATTTAGAAGCAATCAACAATTCGGCTTCTTTAGGAATTACTTCTGTGTCTGTTTGTAAATCTCTTTTGATACTAAATGCAACTCGGATTTTAGATTGTATCAAATACAAATCATACAACTCATTGAAAAAGCGGTTTCCGTCTTTTTTAAATGAAACGGTTTCAAATATTTCGTTTAGTTCTGTATCGTATTGGTGCAATTGTGTTTCTGAAATCAACCCAAAACTTTGACGGCTTATTTCAAAAAGCCATTGATTGTAATTGGCAAATGCAATTCCTGTTTCATTAATGATGTCAATAGTGCCTGTATCAATGTTTGAAATTTCGCTGGTGCTTATCAAAGCCGAAGCCTTGTAATCTTCCATCTTTTTAATGATGGTTTTTAACTTGGCTTTTGTATTTGCCGTTTCTTCCTCGTCAATGCTTTGGTAAGTAACTTTCATTTGATAAAATTCTACTTTCGGCAATTGCAAATATTCCATACGGCTTTGGCGTTCCACCATTTCGGCTTTCCCGATGCGTTTTGTGCTATTCAATTCGTCAATACTACTGTTTTGCTCTTGCTTCAATTGTTTGTTCAGCGTATCGGCATTGTCTTTATTCAACCAAATTAAAGCGGTTTCCTCTTTCCCTTTATCCACTTGGCGTAAACATCTGCAAGATGTTTGTAGTACCATATTTTGCGGGCTGTCACCTTTTTGCGAGAGGATTACACCTGTTAAACTTGGGCAGTCCCAACCTTCTTTACCTACTTGCACCAAAAGAATGTAACGCTTCTTTGAAATAGCCAAATCCAATGAACGAAACTCTAATTCATTCTCTTTTGGCAAAGAGTATTTTTTATTTCCTCCGTGAAATTTTAAAATCTCGGCAGGATTGATTTTTAAATCGCTTGTCAGGAAAGGATAAACTTCTTCTTCTAAAACCTCAATGTTACTGCAATAGATAGCTATTTTAGCAATAGCACCATTTTCATAAACTGTTTTCTTGTATTGTGTATCAAAGTCTTCAATTCCTTTTTTAATGATTTGAAAACGGTCAAGGTTTTGCCCGATTTTTACGGTTGGTGTTTTCAGGAATTTCTTAATTGCTGTAACCAGTGGATAATAATAAACCGTGTTGGTTATTTGAGAAAATTTAAAAGCGTAATCACCCGCTTTGATAGTTTCAGCACCTTGCAAATATGGCGTTCCTGAAAAACCTAAAACGGTTGTAATGTTCCCTTTGCTGTGCCAATAATTTACGGCTTGCCGTAATTTAATATCATCGGTTGCAGCGTGGTGAACTTCATCTATAAGGATTGTCAAGTTTGGAATTTGTCCGAACAATCTTTTTAAATCGTTGCTTGTATCTTTTTCTTCTTCGTCAAGTTCCAATTCTGTTTGAGCATTGAATTTGAAACTCTCTAAAATCACTTTCTCCGCATTTACTACAAACACTTGCCCGAATGGATTAGGCAAACAAGCGTTTACTTTTTGTGCATTTGGATTTCTTGCCTTGTTACTTTTCTTTGCTGATTTCTGCTCGTCCAAAACATCAAACTTCAATAATTTTTTTAGTTTGCTTGCTGATGGTTCGGGCAATACCCAAGAAGGGTCGTAATTTTCAATTGTCTTTAAACTTGGAACGATAGAAGATTTTAAACCCGAAGGAATAAGCACTAAAAAATTATGTGCAAATGCTTTGTTCTCTGGTTCGTTGTCGGCAAAATACAAGTCCAAATAAATGAAAGCCGCCATCAAAAAAGTTTTACCTGCACCCATTGGCAAACTCATTAAATAGTCGGCATAGCTTACATTGTAGAAAATGCTTTTTATAATAGTGTCGTAATCTAATTCAGTTGGTTTGTCAACGATTAGTTTTTCCAGTTCTGGAAGTAAAGAACCGTTTCCGTTTTTTGTTCTTGCAAAGTCATATAATGCAAAAGCGTCTTTATTGGTGGTTAAAAAATCTCTTGCATTCTGGTTAATATTGAGTTTTGATAAGTCTGTGCCGTTGGTGAAAAAGCCTTCTGAAAATAATTGCCAAAGTGGTTTATTCTGTCCTTGTATTTTCAAAAACAAATAAGTCTCAATAGCTTCAATTTGAGTATCACGCAACTGTCCTTTGTCACGGATATACTTTATCAAATCACTAATGGTGCAGTCGTTAGACTCCAACCATTTGTTTTTCTTTTCTTGTATTATATAATGAAGCATTTATTTTTCTATAATTAAAATCCGTTTTACAGTTTACGGAAAGTTACTCCTAAATCAAGCAGCAACAGATAAAAATTGGCTTTGTGATTTTTAAATATTCTTAATTACGCTCTCTAAATATTCCTCAATAAATATTTCCATTTCTTTTTCATCATCATCATTTGCCATTTTATTAATTTTTTCGCTCGATATCTTCAGCGTTTGCTTGTCAATTTGACTTGCAATGTTTTTTATACTATCATCTATGTCTTCTAAAAGATTTTTTGTTAGTCTTGGATTTATCCATTGTTTAACGTCAAAATTAATTTTATCTGCCGCAGATTGTAATTCAGTAAAATAATTGTCAACTTTATTTAATCTCTCTTTTATATTGTGTTGTCCACTTAGCTCATAAGCTAAAATCGGATATATTTCTGCAAGTTCAATGAGTATCTTGTCGATATTTTCTCCCAAATATTCAAACTTGTCATCGTGGGTTTTATTCCTTGAAGTGATTTGCTCCCAAAAAGGTCTCCAGGCATTAACATCAATGTTTAATTCAGGGTGATTTTTATCAATTCCAAGTCTTGCAGCCAGTTTGTTTTTTAGAATCTCAATATACTTGTTCATTTCAAGTTCTATAGTGAGCTCTTTTGTAAAATGAAACCTTAATTCTAAAAGAAAAAACAACAACTTCCGAAGCTTCCGTTTATCTTGTCGTTTATCTGAAAATATTTTACCGCTTTCTGAAAGCAGCCACCCGATGATAACTCCAAATAAGGGTAAAATAGTTTTAATCCAATCCATTTTTGTTCTTAATATTTAAATTTGATAAAACTTCAACCCCTAAAACTCCACCCGATAAGTATGGTGCACCTTCGTAGTCTTCGCGCCCAGCGCATTAAACAACGAATGCATTTTGGGGTTAAAATCACCAATCCAGGCAAGCTCTGAGGCGCGGATATTGGGGTAGGTCATGATGGCATCGTGGAACTTCATAATCATGCCCGTTTCCAATCCTAAGTTTTGGTATTCCGGAATCACCCCAAACACAATGCCCCGCACGCGGTCAATGCGGCCAAA
>CALRRW020000027.1:0-9057 GCA_943370695.1 Comamonas sp. lk
CATTATTCCGGAAACAACAGATTTGCTCGAGCGTGTTTCGCACTGGAACGGAAAATTGTTTGCGAGTTACCTGAAGGATGCAAGCACCCGTTTGTATCGGTTCCATGCTGACGGCACTGCCAAAGAAGAAATAACATTACCCGGAATCGGAACGGCAAGCGGTATTGCCGGCAAAAAAGAAGACACTGAAACATTCTATACATTTACCTCATTCACCAATCCGGGCGAGATTTACAAATACGATTTAGCCACCGGAAAATCTGAGTTGTTCCGCAAAACGGAAGTGAAGTTTAATGCGGAGGATTTTGAAACCAAGCAGGTGTTTTACACGTCAAAAGACGGAACCAAAGTGCCAATGTTTATCATGCACAAAAAAGGGTTGAAACTGGATGGTACCAACCCTACATTATTGTATGGTTACGGAGGATTTAATATTTCCATTTCACCTGCATTCAGTGTTTCGCGCATCATGTTTTTGGAACAAGGAGGTGTGTATGTAATTGCAAGCTTGCGTGGCGGAGGAGAGTATGGCGAAGACTGGCACAAAGCAGGAATGTTGGGCAAAAAACAAAATGTGTTTGATGATTTTATTGCAGCGGCCGAGTTTTTAATTGCCGAAAAATATACATCATCCGATAAGCTTGCCATTAATGGCGGAAGCAATGGAGGATTGCTGGTAGGTGCTTGCATGACTCAACGTCCCGAATTGTTTAAAGTAGCGATTCCCGCTGTTGGTGTTTTGGATATGTTAAAATACCACAAGTTTACCGTTGGCTGGGGCTGGGCTGTAGAGTATGGAAGCAGCGATAAAAAGGAAGACTTTGATTACCTCATCAAATATTCGCCTTTGCACAATGTGAAAGCAGGCATCAACTATCCTGCAACATTAATTATGACAGCCGATCATGATGATAGGGTTGTGCCTGCTCATAGCTTTAAGTTTGCGGCCGAATTGCAAAGCAAACAATTGAAAGGTGGTAACCCAACCCTTATTCGTATTGATACCAAAGCCGGACATGGAGCCGGAAAACCAACAACAAAAATGATTGAAGACGCTGCCGATATGTGGAGTTTTGTTTTGTGGAACCTGGGTGTAACCGAGGTAAAATAAGATCCTTTGTTAGTACAGAAACACCCGATTGGTTATTTGCCTTTCGGGTGTTTTTGTTTACCTCGCATGATTCCGATAAGCCTTTCCCCCTTCCACTCACCCGCCAATTTTTTTCACTCACCTACCTTTCGTCTGTTCGTGCCTATTGTTGTTGTGGTGTTTAAAGGATTAGGCTTACGTTTGTATTGTAATCAGTTAACAAAATGAACGATACAGTGAACAGAGACGAACGGTGTGATGTAAAATGGAAAAAATACCAGCATTCGCCAGCAGGCAAAGTACTTGCAGGTATTTGGGTGGTAATTGTTGGTGCAGTGTTGCTCAGCAGGCAAATGGGTGTAGAATATCCAACGTGGTTATTTACCTGGCCCGTAATGCTTATGGCAATTGGCGTGTACATCGGAGCACGGCATTTATTTTGCAATCCCGGATGGGTTATTACCGTTGTTATCGGAGCCTTGTTTTTATGCGATTCGTTGACCCCCGATTTCCAATTATCCACTTATATATGGCCCATCCTCGTTATTTTGGCGGGCGTGTTTATGATACTGAAACCACATAGAAGACCTCATTCTTTTGGTCGGCACAGACGTCATCGCCAACACTGGAGAGAACACGGATATGACCCTGTAACGGGAGAACCTATTCACAATCCCGGAACCACCGAAGGCATAGCTACCGAGCACTGGCATAACCGCAAAATGCGGGAAGAAACGACCCAACAGGACTACGTGGAATCCATTGCCGTTTTTGGTGCAGTGCGCAAAAGTGTTTTGTCCAAAACATTCAAAGGAGGAGAAATTATCTGCGTGTTTGGCGGTGCCGAAATTAATTTCATGCAAGCCGATATTCAAGGAAGGGTTGAGTTGGATATTACCTGTGTATTAGGCGGGGCAAAATTGATTATCCCTGCTCATTGGGATGTACAACCCGAAACCATGGCAATCCTTGGCGGCATTGAAGATAAGCGCCAGATAAACGCAAACATTTCTACTGATAAAATACTGGTACTAAAAGGAACTACTTGCCTTGGAGGTATCGAAATAAAAAGCTTTTAAACACCTAACCCTATAAACAACTACACCTATGAATTGGTACATTGCTAAATTGGTTTTTGCTATAAACCACCAAGGCTTAAACAGTTCAACTCAGTTTGACGAACAACTCCGACTGATTGAAGCCAAAGACAAACTTGAAAGCCTGATGAAGGCCCGCATGATTGGCATTAAAGAAGAACATACCTATACAAATGAAAACGAGATGGAAGTTTCGTGGGAATTTGTGGATGTCATTGAATTACGCTTGGTTAATGCTTTTGAAGACGGAATGGAACTTCACTCACGAATTGACGAGCATGATTCAACCGAACAGTACACAGCCTATGTAAAACACCGCGGACAATTGTTGATTAATGAGATTCAACATTCATCCATGCAAGTAGCCGTAAATGTTTAAAGATTTCACCCTTCGGAAAGCACTTGTTTTTTTCTCCAGCTGGTGGGTTGTATGGACTTGTGTGGAGTGGTATATTATTTCTTATTACGGGATAGCCTGGCGCTATGCATTATCGGATGCTATTATCAATAACGCCCTGCTTACCATTACTTCCATTGCTTTTTTTAACGGTATCAAATTTTACCGCCCCACCCGCGGAAACCTGCTTTACATCCGCATCTGGAGCTTGCTACATGCATTGTTTATTACCGCTTTTAATGGCTGGTTGGTGGCTCAAATCACCCACCTTGATCCTACCTATTTAACATTCCTGGATAATAGCTGGCCTGTTCGGTATCTTTATAATGTAATCATGATTGGCATGTCATCGGCTGCCATCATTGTGTATTATTATATCCATGAAGAGCAGGAAAAAGAACAACGAAAAGATGATGCCGAAAAGCTTGCCAAGGAAACAGAATTGGTTAAATTACGTCAGCAATTACAACCCCATTTTTTGTTCAACAGCCTCAATTCCATTAGCGCATTGGCCGGCAGCAAACCCGAAGAGGCACGCAAGATGATTCAGCAATTGTCTGATTTTTTGCGAGGAACCATGCGAAAGGATGAACAACAACTGGTAACACTCAAGGAAGAATTGTTGCACCTGCATTTATACCTCGATATTGAAAAAGTGCGTTTTGGACACAGGCTCAATACCCATATTGATTGTGTAGAAGAGTTGGAAAAACTTTTAATCCCATCTTTACTGTTGCAGCCCATCGTTGAGAATGCCATTAAGTTTGGACTCTATGATACCACTGATCAGGTATTGATTGAAGTAACCACAAAACTCGAAAACCAGGAGTTGGTTATCCGCGTAAAAAACCCATACGACTCCACAACAGCAATGCCGCGCAAAGGAACAGGTTTTGGATTAAGCTCCGTAAGCCGTAGATTGTATTTGCTTTACGGCCGCACCGATTTATTAAAAACGCAGGCCGAACCGGCTCATTTTATTACCCATATTCACATTCCACAAGCATGATAAAAGTAGTTATTATTGATGATGAACCATTAGCCCGCAGCATTGTAGTTGAGTACTTACAATCATACAGCGATATAGAAGTTGTGCAGGAATGCGGTGATGGTTTTGAAGGCATGAAAGCCATCGGACAACACCACCCCGATTTGATTTTTTTGGATGTTCAAATGCCCAAAATAAATGGTTTTGAAATGCTGGAATTGCTGGAAGAACCCCCGGCAGTTATTTTCACCACAGCCTTTGACGAGTTTGCCATGCGCGCATTTGAAACCCACGCCATTGATTATTTGTTAAAACCGTTCAGCAAGGACCGTTTTGATAAAGCGATGGAAAAATGGCTGAAACAAAAAGCTGCTCCGCAAAATACACAGGATTTGCTGGAGGCCGTAAATGCGCAGCAGGAAGAACAACACCGAGTGGTGGTGAAAACAGGCAGCAGCATCCGTATTATTCCTATTTTAGAAGTATTGTATTTTGAAGCATACGATGATTATGTGAAGATTCACACCAAAGACGGATACGTGTTAAAGAAAAAAACCATGCAACATTTTGAGAATACCCTCGACCCTAAAGTGTTTGTGCGCGTTCACCGTTCGTTTATCATTCAGGTTGCCGAAATTACCAAAATAGATTCGGCTGATGAAGTGCTCCTCAAAAGCGGCAAACGTATTCCACTCAGCAGAACAGGATACGGTAAGTTAAAAGCCGTGTTGGGAATTTAAATATCAGTTCAACTGTTTAACAATATCCTCTTTTTCAATATAGCCGCTATGCGTCCAGATAAGGCTTTTGTTTTTGTACAACTTCAATGTGGGTAAGGCATCAACGTTAAGTTCCATGCAAAGGCTTGGATGCTCATCAGCATTCATTCGTATAATCGTTACCTTTTTCGCCATCTCCACAGAGATTGCATCCAGCGAAGGTTTCATTTTTTTGCACGGAGCGCACCAATCCGAATAAAAGTCTACCAGAATCAATGTGTCGGATTCGAGGAGCGCTTCGAATTCCAGCTTAGTTTTTCCTTGCCAGGTTGAGTTGTTTGCCTTTGTTTCAGGCAGGTTCTCAGCCCGCCATTTGATCATTCCACCGTCCATTTCATACACTTCATTGAAGCCGTTCCTCCTCAGGTAAGATGCGGCCGAGGCACTTCTTCCACCGCTTAAACAGTAAATGTAAATGGGTTTTGTTTTGTCAAGCGATGCCGCCTGTTCTTTAAAACTGTTGTCCCCCCAGTTATAGTTTAACGCTTGTTGTAAATGCCCGTTTGCAAATTCTTCGGGTGTACGCACATCGATAATGATGGCCGATGGATGCTGTTTGATGCTATCAAAAAAAGCTGAAGGAGCCAGGCTTGTAGTTCCCTTTTGGGTTTGTCCATTCATGCAACTGCTCAATACAATTGCAATGGAGCATAATATCAGTATTTTTTTCATGTAGTTAAAGTGCTTATCCTTTTTACCAGTTCATTGGGAGAAACAACGCCTGATTGCCGCCAAGTTATTTCTCCTTTTTTGAATAAAATCAATGTAGGCACGCCCTGAATTTGATAAGCCCTGGCCGCTTGCGGATTTTTGTCCACGTCTATTTTAATGATTTTTACACGGTCGCCCATCCTTGTTTTCACGTCTTCCAAAATGGGTTTCATGGTTTTGCAAGGGCCACACCACTCTGCAAAAAAATCGACAAGGGTGGGTGTCTCGCTGTTAATGATTTCTTGAAAGGTTGCTGTCATCTTCTTATTTGGATGCTACTTCTTCGTATTCAATATCAGTTATAGGTGCTGATTTTTGTGGAGCGGTTGTGTTGTTTCCCGTAAAACAACTACCCGAAGCACAACCAATGGCAAATAATCCCATGGATGCAAAATAGCCCCCCAAAGCCAGTCCCATCCATTGTTTTCCAACAACAGATTGAATGATAATCACCACGCCCATCGCAAGGTATAACCCTCTTGTAAAAGTCCAATTGGTAAGCAGTCTTTTTTTCATACTAAGCAATTTGAATATTGGTTACCATATGTATATTGGCTTTCACCGAATTGGAAATTAAACAAGCCGCTTCTGATTTTTGTAAAACCCGTTCTGCCTTTTCCCTGTCAGCTTCCAAAGAAATAATGATGGTAGGATTGAGCGTAATTTCACTCATCATCAATTTGCCCTCTATTTGCTCCAGTTTTCCACTCGATTGGCAACTAAAATGGGTGAACGAAAGTTTCGAATTTTCGGCAATGGATAAAAATGTTGTCATCAGGCAACTAGCCACAGCTGCCGTCAGAAGGTGCTCGGGCGACCAAACTCCCGCAACCCCTTTGGGGAATTGAGGCGGTGTTGCCACGTCAATTGTTGTATCCAATTCAGGGGAGCTCATCCGGCCAATACGATCATTGCTCCAGTTTACAGTTACAGCATAATAATGTGGTTCCATTTATGACTGAATATTGTTTTGTAAACTCATCCAACCACCACCATTGTATACTTCAGTGTATCCGTTTGATGTTAAAATTGATTTTGCCGATGCACTTCGCATGCCACTTGCACAGCAGGTAATAATGGGCTTGTTTTTATCTTTAAGCGCACTCAGGCTTTGATGAAGTGTATTTACCGGAATATTGATGGAGCCTTTAATATGTCCGCCCGCATATTCGCCTTTACTGCGCACATCCAGGATGATGGCCCCTTGTTTAACCAACGCGGCATAGTCCACCTTGGGACCAAAACCGAAAACTTGTTTAAGTGTGTCTAACATTTTTTTTATGTAATGATATTGTGTGTTTATTTTTTGGTATTGAAGCTATTTGCCAGCAACGCTCCCATCAGTGCGCCATAAAGCGAGCTGTTTAAAGGCTTGGAAGTAATGGCACAGGAACCGGAAGTGCATCCTATAAAATAATAATAAAGGTATCCGGCAACCGCACCACCCAATATTCCAAGAAGGGTTCGTTTGTGTTTATGGATAAAGTTCATCTGTGAGCACTACCGGGTATTAGGATTCCTTTTTGTTGGTTGAAAAGCCAAAAGGCAGGTATAACGGGCAAAAACTCATAAAGCTTGTAAGGATAAAAATGCTTGCCAACACTAACAGGATGATAGCGAATGTTCCTGAAATGATGCCCAGTAAATACAAGCCTGCAATAACGATAGCGACAAGTATTCTCAATACCCTGTCGGTTGTTCCCATGTTTGGTTTCATTGTGTGATGTTGATTAGGTGAATAGTTTATTCAACCACAAATGTCAACCTTTCAATTAACCTGTACAGTCACTTTTGTTACACAAGCGAAATTTTATTGCGTCCGAGTTTTACCAACCCTTCGTCTTCCATTTGTTTGAGTAGCCGCGAAACCACAACCCGGGCCGTTCCCAGTTCGTTGGCCAGTTGTTCGTGCGTTATCAATAGTACCGAACTATGCGTATGTGCAGATTTTTTTTTGATGTATTCCAATAAACGTTGGTCCAGTTTTTTGAAAGCAACCGCATTCACCACTTCCAGCAATTCTTCAAAACGTTTGTGATACAGTTTAAAAATATATTCCAGCCACTCCGGGTATTCTTTAATTAACAAACCCACTTTATCTATCGGAACAAAAAGCACTTCCGTTTCTTCTTCGGCTATCGCTTTTACCTTACTCGTATCGTGGTGCATACCTCCCAAAAAAGACATGATGCAACTTTCTCCCGGCTGTATATAGTACAACAGGATTTCACGGTCGTCATCATCTTCCTGCATTACCCGGATGCTTCCCCTTGTTACAATGGGTATGGCTTTGATGATGGCGTCTTCACTCAGTATCACATCTCCTTCCGCAAATATTTTGACAAACCCGAATGCTGAAAGTTTTTCACTTAGTGCTTTTGATGATTGAAACTCCGGTAATGAATTTAGTTCCATATGTTGTGTTTGTTGAAACTGGATAAAATAGTTGTAAGGGCAGTTCGATTGTTGTATGCAAAGGATACTGTGGCATCAGCACACAATGTAACCTTACCGCACATTAAAATACACAGATAAACCTAACAATGAAATCAGCAGCAACTCTTTCAAAATAGGTTTTTCGGTATTGATAAAATAGTACGCAACCACAATACTCAACGGTATGCTCAGGTAAAAGAGCGCATAAATAAAATTGGTATTTTCAATTACCAGCCCCAATGCACCTACTAAAAAAAGCAAGGCCAAACTTTGTAAAATCCTGCGCGTTTTTACTTTGTTCCTGAAAAAGTTGAGTTGTAAATTAACAGTAGCAATAAATACAATGGGAAAAATAACAATGGCCGGAATCAGCAGTTCATATCCGCCAAATACCGATTTAAGCAAGGTTCGCTGGAAACTCTGTTCAATAAACTGCAATACCGTAGAGAGGTTTCCATTGAGGTAAAAAATGACCGCTGCAAAATAAAGCGGAATGGAAATGCCAATAACGGAAAGTGCCAGGTAGCGGATATTAAATGAAGTAAACACCACCACACTGATGAGGATAAACGGAAGAAAAATAGCCACATCATAATTAAACAACAATGCCAGGCCAAGATACATTCCTGTATCCAGGATAATCAGCAGCGGTGTATTGGATTCATACAAATAACACAACCGCTGAAACATCAAAATGATAAAGGTATTGGAAATAAGCTGAGGTGTAAGTTCCGCCTGCTCCGGATACAAGCTGTTGAGCACAATAAAAAATAACCCCGGCAAAAATGTGTCCTTATAAAGGATACCATGCCTTACTGTAATATAATTGAGCAAGGTTGCCTGAACAATAAGGAGCACCGTGGCAATAATATAACTCAGGAAAATATAATTGGGTAAACCGTGTAAATAGGTAAAAACCGTATTGGCAAGAGGTGCCGTTTGGATGAATTCGTACGAATGAGGCGAAATATAAATGGGCAATTTCAGCAACACAGCAACCAGTACCATGAGTATAGCTGCAAATACGGTATTTTGTCGAAATAGGTTTAACAAGGCAGGACGCGATTAGTTGGTAAGTTTCATCAAAGTAAATCTTCTATCCTTAAGCGTGCAAATAATACTGCTGTTTGCATTTATCTGTTTGGATTCCATTGGCATTAATTGCACATAATAACTGAGCGCTTTAATTAAGATGCGCGTTTCGAGCTGGCCCAGTGGATTGATTGTACTTATCATTACATCACTTTCTTCGCTTGCATTTTCATTGTACACAAACGAAAGTTTGTTGGTAGCGTTGAGCAGCATAAACGAAGAATAATACCCCCCATCGCCTATGCTCGATTGTGCTTTTTTGATAAACTCATTGTATTGTGTTAACCCTTCTCCGTTTTTGGAAAGCACCACAATTTCATCATAGTTGTAGGTAATGCGCGATGCTGTTTGCGGAAATCCATTGGCATAGTAAGTATACGTTTGGCGCGTTTCGTAGTATTTTTCAGCAATAATGGTTACGCCCCCATCGCTTCGGGGAATCAATTTTCGGATATACAAATCGGTGA